>DAOWME010000118.1 GCA_030643245.1 Deltaproteobacteria bacterium | reverse complement strand
GTACTGCAAAGGAAGCAATCTCTTTCGCTATCCTGGCAAATGAGACCGTCACAGGTATGCCCGGTAACCTCCCATCGGCAACCGGAGCCTCGAAATATGTTGTGTTGGGCAAGATAAGTCTATAAAGCCTCTGTGAAGGTTACCCGCTTTTGCCTGTGAGGTCGAAACCTTTCCTGAACGCCTGCAAATTTAGCAAAAACCCAACTTCGATATCTGTTGCCTTTATTAACATCCTCATAATCTGCGTCCAAAAAGGAAATCCCTATACGATGAACCTAGATGTCGTCCGGACCAAAGAAACCGGCATAGGTATGACGGATGGTTTTGGTAAGCCCTGCTTCCTTCAGGATACGATGTACTGCCTTCATTTCGTCCAACTCGGGCATCATGATCCTGCTTCTATATGCAGGCCTGTATGTTAGGGCAGTGGTCTGGATGGAGGGGTCAATATTACAAAGTTCCCGTCCCATGTCACGGATCTCTTCCAGGGAGGTCAAGTCCTTATTGTAAGGAACCCCCACCCCGATAAATACCTTTTCGTGGTAACGGTGGCAGATGTAGTCTACCGCCTTCCAGGCATTCTCCTTACATCTTTGAGCTACTTCTTTGTCCTGCAATCCGGTTGTTTTCATGAACGTATCCGTATGCAAGGCTTTAAGGTCTATCCCAATATCGGTCAATCCTGCATCAACAAGCTCATCAATATAGTCCCGGGTAAGCAGAGAACCATTCGTGGAAATGTGAAGGTGAGCCTCTGGATTAAGCTTTCGGAGCTCTTCTAACAACTGAACAAGCCAAACCCTGTTGAGGGTAATCTCACCCCCTGAGAGGCAAAACCTGCCCAGTTTAAACTCGTTATCGAAGAATGTCAGGCGCGCTGCTGTCTTACCAGGCGTATTGGGTGTTCCCTTCCCTCTAAAGGTAATCAACCAGTTTTGACACTGGGGGCATCTGAAATTACATCCGCAAACAAGACAGGCTATCTCCAGGAAGTAGTTCGTATTACTTTCTCTAACCTCCCAGGGAGTGCCCACACCTCCAACAGAATGTGGCGCGACTTGCCCGACAAGTCGGAGAGGGATCCAATCCTGAGGCAAGTCGGTCCTGATCCTCATGCCGTCCTTTACCATCGTAATACAGGATCGTTCTATTTCCCCATCGATCACCACGGCACAATTCCAGCAAGCGCCAACGTCACACGGGGCATAGACCTCGGCTCCGTCAGGCAAACAAGTTGCGACCTTGTAGCCTGTCTCCTCCAATGCCTCCCTTATACTTATTCTCTCCGGCACCCTTCTCAGTTCTCCGTTAACCTCGATGCCTATATACTTTTCTCTTCCAGCCTTCACCAGTTGGATAGCTTCGTTGGGACAGGCCGGAACACAGGCGCCGCAGCCAATGCAAATCTCTTCCCCTGCTCCGGGGCATGCAACTATCTCGGAGCAGGAACCACAATTCAGGCATCTCTCCTCAATATAACGTGCTTCGTAAGGCATAAGGTTATCCTCGATGGATGGAGAGGAATGACAAATACTGAGACCGGAGGGCAGCAATGAGAACGAAGAAAGGTTAAGGGACGTGGCCGAAGTATACACTCAAACGAAGATCTGAGTTAACGGCCGTTCCGCATTTTGTTCGGCCCGATCTTTCAACCACCTTTCCATTTGAGAGAAATCTGCTTCGATCGCCCCTTCAGGACAAAGGCGAACACAGTTACCGCAGAGGATGCATTCGGGTCCCAGTTGGAGATACGGCTCACAGGTAATAGCGTGAACCGGGCAGGCATCCACGCAGATACCACACCCTGTGCACAACTCTTTATTTACCTGCCTGGGAGGCAGCGCCTTTTTAGCCCCTCCTATATTCGCTTCCCTCATTACTGCCTGGGCTTCAATGGGCTGGTAGTTGAGGTCTTGAAGACACAACGGATGAACATGGTTTGCCGAAAGCTTTGCATTCACCTTCTCAACCATCTCTTCCACGAGACGCTCATCTCCGGCATCCGGGCGCCCCTCACCGAGTGGGGAGGCAAATTGCCACGTAAGAGAGTGAAGAGCCGCCACCTTAGCCGCACCTGCGACTCTATATCCCCGTTCATCAAGCATTGTCGCCATTTCGTGGAGTGCGACCCCGCTCGTTACCATTCCCCATGTAACAAAGGGGACAGCATAACTTCCTTTGGCCTTCGGTAAATTCGAAAGAAGATCTACAATAGGGGGAACCGGATGACAGGCATACACCGGCGACCCTATATAGAGGCAACTACCTTGTGCCGGATGGTCCAAGTATACATGGAGATCAGGCCGTTCGACCCTGTCAGCCAAGTCAAAGACCATGGGTTTTTCTCCCAGACCCTTCAACGCTCTTGTTATGACCTGCGCTACACGACGCGTGCTCCCAGCCGGAGAACAGAAGATAACTATGTTTCTTTTCTCAGTGCTTCCCATTATTTGTTCCATTCGTGAATGTTGTCTCTTCAATATGTAAATCTATAGTATCTAATCGGCATCCTTCATACATCAGTTTACACTTTTGAAATTATGGCTGCTTCAACTGTGCCGAGACCGTTTTTTTTATTAAAAAGTGTAAACTGTTTTTTAGCTTTTATGAAGGATGCCTATCTATCCACAAACACAAGGCTTCTTTTGTCTTTCGTGTTCTTGTCACATCGGCAGTATAGGTATAATCGTGCTTATGTGTCAATAAAAAAAACACAAACTGAGCATCTGCTCTATTAGCGTAACAATTCACTCCCCCCGCCCTTTACGAAAGGGGGGAGTGAACGGTTATTTCTCTTAGCGGTTGCATCCCATTATATAATATGGTATTTCTAATAAACAAAAAATACACATTTTCAATCCATCTTACCATTATTTGACGCCCATCCATGAATAGGCCTTTTAGAAAATGGGTACTAACAATTAGTATAGAGATATTTGTCTAAGGATCGTAGAGAAAAGGGCGGCCATTTCCGGATGGGAATCATCTTTGGAGGCAAAAAATGAGTAGGTCCGGAATAACAGTAACAGAACACTTGTTGAGACAACAGAGACTGCATCCCTTGGCTAGTGGGGCCTTTACCGTCCTTCTTTCGGAATTGATCGTGGCCGCAAAAATTATTTCAAAAGAAGTACGAAAGTCTGGTTTGACTGATATTTTGGGGCTTACCGGGGACATCAATGTGCAGGGGGAAGCGGTGAAAAAGCTGGATCAATTTGCGCATGCCGTGATTGTCGAACGGATGTCTCATTTAGGCCAGTTGTGTGCTATGGTATCTGAAGAAAGCGCTGATATCATTGAAATCCCGGTCAAGTATAAAAGGGGAGGCTATGTCCTGGTCTTTGATCCGTTAGACGGTTCATCGAATATTGACGCAAACGTAAACATAGGCACGATATTTTCCATACTTAAGAAGG
Source organism: Deltaproteobacteria bacterium (assembly GCA_030643245.1). Classification (GTDB taxonomy): domain Bacteria; phylum Desulfobacterota; class UBA8473; order UBA8473; family UBA8473; genus JAUXHQ01. The sequence continues at coordinate 5,647 of DAOWME010000118.1, read as the reverse complement.
TCAGTCCGGGCGAGCAGGTTGTCAGCGCCGACGTACTTCAGCCAGGATACAATCAGGTGGCGGCAGGCTATTTCCTCTATGGCACGAGTACCATGATGGTCTACACCACGGGAGGCGGCCTCAACGGATTTACCCTTTACCCTGCAATCGGTGAGTTCCTGCTTTCCCACGAAAACATCACCATACCTGAAAAGGGGAAGATCTTCAGCGTAAACATGGGTTATGCCAATTACTGGGACGAAAATGTCACAGCGGTGATGGATCATTTTACACAAGCCGACCCCGAAAAGGGCTTACCTTACTCCCTTAGATATATCGGTTCGCTTGTGGCGGATTTTCATCGCACCCTGCTTTACGGAGGTATCTTCATGTACCCCCCTGACAAAAAGGACCCCAAGAAACCCCGCGGCAAACTAAGGCTGACGTGTGAGTGTGCACCTCTGGCCATGTTGGTAAAGGAGGCCGGCGGTTTAGCCACAGACGGAGAGACTGACATATTGAATATCGAACCGGAGGAAATCCACCAGCGGGTCCCCATCTACATCGGATCGAGGGAGGATGTGGAAACTGTCATGGAAATTTTGAAGGGAGAGAGGCAGGACACTGAATGAAAAAGGCAGGGCCTTTTTCAGACCCTGCCCTTGAAGATGGACGAGTTGTCTTTTTTTTTGTAAAAATTGTGACCTGTGCAGTTGGTCAAGTTTACCGCTTGCCGGTTACTTGCCACGACTTATTTTCTTGTGATTATCCCTATTCCACCAAGATACCACGCGAAGGCAAATGCGGCACTTAACGCGACAATAACTATAATTGTAGTTAGCTCCATTATTAACACCTCCCTTTCAACTGGTTAGCACGGTCTCTTTTGCTCATGCGCTCTAATCGGAATCCATATGTCGACTGCTCATCAATTGATTTTAGTAGATGCAATATGCGTGCCAAAGTTTCTTCATACTAAATCGGCCCACCTACAAGGGGTTTTACGTGATTGAAGAAGACAGGTTTTTTGTTCGTCTCGGGAGATTGAGACGTTATTGCAAGAATTGCCCCTCTATTTTTCAAGGTAGATTAACAGGGAGGGAACGTCACAGAATTGCTGGACATTATGGGTCATATAGTCTCACAATGAGGCAATTTGGCCTATAAGAATACTCTGGGAAGGTAGCCGGCAAGCGGTAAACCTGACCAACTGCACAGGTCGAAATATTGCAAAGGGGATACAGAAAAAAACAGGGGAATTTATGAACGGACTTATCTTATCTTCATATTTCCACCAGCCTCTCGGCGAGATTGAGTGGCGAAGGTCTTCAAATTTCATATATAGGGTATGCTATCACCTGATCCTTTTTACGCCCCGGTTCAGGGAGATGATTACCCACAAAATCGCCACAGAAATGCAGACAATCTTCGAAGAAATTACAACCACAAAGGGGTATGAGCTTTATGGTGTAGTCATTCAGCCGAACCACGCCCACCTTATTTTGGCCGCCAAGCCGAGCCATTTCATACCAACTATTGTCAAGGATATAAGGGAGAGGACCTCATTCCTGATTATGAGGCGACATAAGGATATCCAAAAGAAGCACAAAATAAAGAAGCTCTGGAGCAGAAACTTCGGTGTGGAAACCCTGGGGGATTTAGACGAAAAGAGGATAAAAGATGACCTCATGGACTTGAAAAAACACAACCTTCTAGATGAGTGGGAAAGGCATTTCCGAGGCAAGAAATAGGGAAACCACGCCTATTAGAAATCATACGCCCGACTTTCATAAAGCGGGGTACCGCATAAACTTCGTCACATATCAACCGGTATGTGAAAGATTGAACAGGGCCTCGACCTGTTTCAAGACTCTCTTTCTCCGACATTTCTCCGCAACGATTATCGATCTCAGCGTGGATACGGCCACATTAAAAGCATCATTTATCACGATGTAATCATAGTGCTCAGCATATTGGAGTTCTTCTTTCGCATTCTCCAACCGCCTCTTAATATCCTCGTTACTATCCGTCCTTCTGGACCTTAACCTTTCCTCCAGTTCCTTCCATGATGGCGGAAGGATGTATACATAGATACTGTTTGGAAATTCTTCCCTAATCTGCCTTGCCCCCTGCCCATCTAAATCGAGGATTACCTCATTCCCATTACGCAGATATTCTTTTAATGCATTTGCCGCTGTTCCATATCTGTTGCCATGAATTTCAGCCCATTCGGCAAACATCCCGCCATCAATCATCTCCTGGAACTTCTCTTCAGAGACAAATTGATAATCCAGGCCGTCTTTCTCCCCCGGCCTGGGAGCCCTCGTCGTGTAAGACACTGAGTGACGCAGGTCAGGGAAGAATTTCAAAACCTCTTTACACAGGGAGGTTTTTCCGACACCGGAAGGGGCTGATATGATAACTAGTAATCCCTTATTACTCATTTTTTTTATTCACTGCAATGAGACAACTCATGTTGCTATTCTCAAGAACTCACTGGTTCATCAGAATCAAACCTCTGAGCAATGGTTTCCGATTGAACCGCAGAAAGTATGACATGGTTACTGTCAGTAATAATAATCGACCGGGTCTTCCTCCCTTGAGAAGCGTCCACCAATTTTCTGTCCTTTTTTGCCTCGTCTTTCAACCGCTTCATGGGAGCCGAGTTAGGAGAAACAATTGCAACTACCCTCGACGAAACCACTACATTTCCAAATCCGATATTCAACAATTTCAAACTCATTAAGCCCTCCTATTCAACATTCTGAACCTGCTCCCTGATCTTTTCCACTTCTCCTTTAATTTCAACAACCTTCTGTGATATGTGGGCATCATTGGCCTTAGACGCTATGGTGTTGATTTCTCGATTTATCTCTTGAATCAGAAAATCCAACTTTCTTCCCATGGGTTCACCCATCTTCATTATAGCGCCGAATTGATCAAGGTGACTTCCTATACGCACCAGTTCTTCAGTAATGTCGCTCCGCTCTGCAAGAAAGGCTATCTCCTGATTGAGCCTTTGCGCATCAACGTCAAAACCATCGTTTAATTCCTTCACCCTCCTGGCAAGTCTCTCCCTATAACCTGTCAAGACTTGCGGTGATCTGATCCGGATTTCCTTGACCATCGCTTCAATATTATCCAATTTCTCTAAGATGTCTCTACAAAGGTTTTCTCCTTCAACCTCCCTCATCCTTTCCAGGGAGTCCAGGGCATCGTTAAATGCTTTGCCAAATGCCTTTTCCTCCTCCTCTTCCTGCTCAGGTTCTATCTCCTTAACGACAATTATATCCCTAACCCCTGCAAGAAGGTCGAGGTTGATATGGCCGCTCAGGTTCAACTTATCCCTTAATTCTTGCAAAATAGAATAATACTGTTGGGCTAAGGGAAGGTTCAATTCAAACCCTCGATTCTCCCCCTTACTTAAATCAGACTGAGTGAAGACATCAAAACGACCTCTGGAGAACCTTGTCGAAATAGTCTTTCTCGCCTGGTTCTCCAGAGAAGCAAATCTCTTGGGCATCCTGCAAGAGACATCGAGGTGCCTGTGATTGACCGATTTTACCTCAACGACTATGGAGCCATCCTCAAACGGACACTCGCCCCTTCCGTACCCCGTCATACTCTTCAACATAATCCTTTCCTCTTTGACTCCTTAAGTAAGCTGGAAGCAGTATTTCCGCCGGATTGTATGCATCAACGCTATTATTTCCTGAGACCCGTAGTCAGGATACGTCCAATCCAGAGCGTGAAAGCGCTTATCTTTATAGATCAAGGTTAAGTCGGCATATATACCATCCCTTAAATACGGTCTGTGGGCAAACCCTTTGCCGGTTGCCAATATGAGATGGCTCAATGAGATGTAACCGGGATCGATATTCACACGTCTGCCCCCCTGATCGCAAACAAAATAGTCCTCCACCTTGTTGGTATACAGTTTTATCCGGGGCAGACTGTCGGGTTGGACCAGCTTATCAAATGAGAAGAACCTTCGAATCAAACCCTCGCCCATCTCTTTACTATAATATGATGTGAAATCGAAAGGCAATATCTCAGAGATGAAGTCCACTGCGCCAAATCTCTTCGACAGCCTTTTTATGACTGCTTCGATCAATTCCCCGGTTTGGGAAAAGACACTTACCACCAATTTGACCGGCTCAGGAATCGTAGGTTTACTCATGCCATCTCGGTTTGATTTCTCTTTTTATTTCCTCTGCGAGTTCTGCCCTCGTTACGACAGCTGTCCCCACCTCTCCCACTACAATCCCGGCAGCATGGTTGGCAATGGCAGATGCCTCCTTTAAGGTAGCGCCGGCTGCCAAGGCCAGCGTCAGTGCGCTTATCACTGTATCTCCGGCTCCAGTCACATCATATACCTCTTTTGCGCGGGTAGGTATATGGGTGATGTCCCCATCCTTCTCAAAAAGCATCATACCTTCTTCACCGAGGGTGATCAAAAGTAACTTACAGGCCAATTTGTTCAACAGGATCTCCCCAACGCGCAGTAACGTACCTCTTCCCGTAATCTCAATGCCACCGGCCTCGCCGGCTTCATTATTGTTAGGGGTAATTACTGAGACACCTTTGTAAAAGGAGAAATTGCTCACTTTGGGATCTACTGATACGATCTTCCCATTGTCTTCAGCAAGACGGAGGACCTCCTGAATCAATTCTTCAGAGATTGTACCTTTGCCATAATCAGAGATAAGGACAGCATCCAGGTCATCAAGGTTCCTCTTGAGGCATGAAACGATCCGTTCCATACTGTCGGGGCTGATGTCGGCCGTCTCTTCACGATCATACCGAACCACCTGCTGGCCGTGGGCTATTACCCTTGTCTTTATTGTGGTGGGCCGACGTTCCTCAATGATTATCCCGTCCGTGTCAATGCCCATGCGGGTGAGGTCGCTGATCATCCGCTTTCCAGGTCCGTCATCTCCAACAACTCCACAAACACAGACCCTTCCATCAAGGGAGAAAAGGTTGTTCACTACATTGGCAGCGCCACCCAACCGCAGGCTTTCGGATGTGACCCTGACCACAGGAACCGGGGCTTCTGGGGAGATCCTCGAAACCTTCCCCCATATAAACTCATCCACCATCATGTCACCGATCACCGCGATCTTTGAACTCTCAAACCTTGACAGGATCTCCAATCCCCTGTTGACTGTCAGTATCTTCTTCATCTGTGCTCGTCCCGGAACATTACCTCTCTCCCTGACAAATCACTCTCAAAGGTGCATTATACTTAAAGGAACTTGTCGAAAAAATCAAGTTCTTTTTCAGTTAAAAATTGGGGAAGTTATTTCGGCCTCATCCCTTGTTGACTTTTCTACATGGGAAACATAGAATAAACTTACATTCCTAAAGTAAGGAGGTAAGGCAATGCTATCAAAGATGACAACAAAGAACAAGGTTACCATCCCTAAAAAGATCTTGATAAGGGACGTGGCCGAAATAACTTCCCCATTTGTACATCTCATCTTCAGGCCATCCCCCGATCGGGGTCGAGGACAGGCTTTGCCCGATTTTCAAACACAAAATCCTCTAAATAGGCAAAACTATTCCTGTGGTTTTGTATTTTCAGATCGAACAAATCTGACCTAAATCCGAGCGCCAACTTGAGGAAGTTATTTCGGCCTCGCCCCTTATCATGCAAATATACCCT
>DAOWME010000203.1 GCA_030643245.1 Deltaproteobacteria bacterium | reverse complement strand
GAGAAGATCTCTTTATTGCCCTTCCATAAATTCGGAGAACTAAAATACACTGCCACCGGAAAGGTATACGCTTATCGGAACTGTACCCTTCTCAGCGATGAACGGGTTGAGGAGCTTAAAGGCCTGATTTCGTCCCATGGCCTTCACGCAGAGATAGGCAAGTAAGGGTTTCTCTCTCCTGACACCGAAAAACTATGTGAGGGACAATTTTCAGACCCAGTATATATCCTGAGAGTCTAAAGTTCTCTCGTCATGCCGGACTTGATCCGGCATCCAGAAGTCATATGATACTGATAATATTCTTTCTGGATTCCTGCTTTCGCAGGAATGACGGCACATAATTTGTGATTCTAATAATTTCAACAAGTTAGAAGAACTTTGGACTATCCAGTATATATCTCGGGCAGGCGGATCGTGTGATTGTTGACAAGTCATACTATAACTGGATTTACGTAATCCCTTCTGACTGGTATTTCCCCATAGCCTATAAAGATAATATCTTGAACCGGGAGGAATATCTAGAACACTGGGGGAAGTGGATTATCTCTGATGACAGGGGAAATCTCGATAAGCTGGCTGCCGAACTCGATTCTTATGTGGAGGACAGGACGATTCAAAGCATTAAGTATGATCGTTCTCCCCAGGAGATATTTGATCTGGATGACTGTGCAATGCTCGTCTTCTGCGATGACCGGGAGAGGGACGAGGTTTGGTTAATCCTGTCAACTTTTGGGGTGGCCACGAAAGCATGGGTATATGAGAGGGAAACCGTCGAGATGTGGATGCCCGGAGGACTGCTCATTGAAAAATGGATTGAGGCTCATGGACTCGAAGACGAAGAAGCTGAAGAAGTAAGAGAAGAAACAAAGAAGAGATATGAGAAATGGCTTTCAACTATTGGGAAAGAAAGTAAGAAAGGCAGGTGGTCGTTTGAGCAGATGGGTTGAGGAATTTCCCCCCGGCCTTCTCATGAAGACCGGGGTCGTAGTCACGGTTATCCTAATCCCTGAACAGTCCTCTGGATGATATTGTCCTGGGTCTTGCGGCTGATATCCACAAAATGTGCACTGTAGCCGGCCACCCGGACTATCACCTCCTGATACTTCTCCTGGTCCGTCTGGGCAGCTCTCAAGGTTGCGTCATCGACCATGTTGGCCAGCTTGTCGATGGCAGTCTGCCCGCCCCAGTAGTCATTGAGCCCTGCAAGGACCTTCAGCGATTCCTCTTCCGGTTCCGGAAGGATCCCCTGCTCGTTATAGAGTTCCTCGTTTATCACGCTGGCAGACTGCCAGTACCAGACTATTATCTCATGGGGAGCACTCCCCGGATAACCAACAAGCTGTGCCTGATCAGTGATAAATGAGATATATATTAAGGTTCAAGACCCATGATCTTTAGCCCCTTTTCCATCTCCGCATGATAATAGTTGTAACACATTTCAATGTAATCATTACACGACTCGCCATCATAAACAAGCCATGGGAATATGCATACCGTCCACAAGACAGATGAAGGCACCGTGCACTGGATTTGCCATGATGGAATTTGATGGGTCTTGTCAAGACGTTTATGATCTGCGTGTTCGGTAATCCCAGCCTCAAAGAGAGCCCTGCCCCTCTCTTCTGGTGGAACATTGAATACCGGTGAAAAATAATTAATACCATACCTGTTAAAGATACTTTGGGCGAGTTCTTTCACCGGTTCCAGTTGGGAGCCGTCATCCAACTGTTCTGTGTTGCTTCCATCACAAATATTGGCAATATTTCTTTCCTTACAATATCTTATGGCCGCAATATGCATCGCTATCTTACACTGCAAGCATTCATTGGCCATAAACAGTCTTTCTTTGTTCAGGTCATATTTCTCCTGTCCGTCCACGTTGCCGTGAGGGTTTTCCCACAAAGGGGTTATCTTCTGATTGAGGACTTCCTGCTGGACATCGCTCTTTTCTTTTGCGGGGTTCAATTTTTGATATATGTCCTCATAATCAACCTGTTCATATACAATCTCTTTTTCAGTAAACGCCTCCCTGAGCCGTTTTACTGCCTCCAGAGGATTTCCCGGTTTTCTCAACCCGTGCCTCAGAAACGTTATCAGACGGATTTCATCATATTCAGGTATTTGTGACCATGCCGCGTACGTTGAATCCGTACCACCAGAAAACAATACAGCTATTTTCTTTTTGCCATTGTCTGTCATTCTATCTTTCTCTCCAGGTTGCCATGGATATCAGTCCTATCTACCTAGTGTCGTGTCATCTATGTAATGTCGCAAAGATGACCGTCATTCCCGCGGAAGCGGGAATCCAAAAGCGCCGAAGTAGCCGGAAATACTGGATTCCCACCTTCGTGGGAATGACGAGCACCTAAGGGACGTGGCCGAAATAACTTCCCCATTTGTACATCTCACCTTCAGGCTATCTTTACCCGATCTTCAAACACAAAATCCTCGAAATAGGCAAAACTATTCCTGTGGTTTTGTATTTTCAGATCGAACAAATCTGATCTAAATCTGAGCGCCAACTTGAGGAAGTTATTTCAGCCCCGTCCCTTAGGCCTTACATCGAGAATCTTGACTTCGTAATGGAGTTCCATCCCTGCCAGCGGGTGATTCCCGTTGAGAAAAACCCAGTTATCAAGAAAACCAGTAACCCTGAAGGTGTCACTCTTACCGTTGTGAAAAAGTCGACGGAACCGCTGACCCACCGTCACTTCTCTCTCAGGAAGACTGCTCTTCGTGACTTCCAGAACGAGGTCCCTGTCTTTGTGCCCATACCCCTCGGACGGGGGTATAACCACGGTCGTCTCATCCCCGGGCCGGAGGCCTATCAGGGCATTCTCCAAGGCAGACAAAAAACCCCCGCCACCACATAGAAATTCAACGGGTTTTCGCCCAAGGGTGGTTTCAAGAACCGTTCCTTCATCATTTTTTAGTGTAAACTCCATGGTGACTACTCTGGCCTTTGTAACTCTCATGGCATTAACCTAGTGTCTATCCATGAATGGGGTCTTCAGAAAAAAAGGGGCATCCTTCATTTCTCGGTTTACACTTTTCAACGATGCGGACTCCAATAGACATATTCCGGGGTCTGAAAATGCCTCTCACATGGCTTTTCGGTATCAGGTATCAGGCGAGAAAAACACAAGATCCAAAAACTGAACACTGAAACCTGGAGTGACAAAAATAAAGTGTAAACTACATTTTTTCATATATGAAGGATGCTAAAAAAGCACTAATTCATACGCTAACGTCAATCCATTGATTCATTGACCGGACAGGAGAATAGGAGAGGAACCCCCCCGTTTCCGGAAGCCCCCCTCCCCTTTGCCTTATTTTTTGCTTTTCGCCTTTTCCATCTGCCTCTGCTGACGCCCGTACTTGGGATCATTACACTCAGCCCCGTGCGTATCGATATACTCGGCCTCTTTATAGTATGTGCATCTGGCAGCATCCATGTTGAACATGCACATCATGCCCACATCCCCCTCTGTGATGAAAACAGGCGGGTCTGAAAGTAAGTCACTGCCGACCTTCAAGGATGCGCAAAAACCCCTTCCGTCCGTGGCATAAGCGTTTTCCGCAAAACTCTCGCACTTGCCGCAGGCCTTGTCAGGTACAATCTCCCTACCCTCCACGCCTTTGGTCTTGGCAAACTCTCCTGTCATGCTTTGACGCATTTTCTCCCAGTCATCACGTTTTGATCGTCTTGCCCGTCGTGCCATTTATAACCTCCATCTTACTTATGATAATTAGCGTCCAACCGAAGATTGCTGTTTCCCCCAATTTCTGTGTCAGGTTCAGATTTTAATCATCAAAATACACCGCTGTATCCCTGAGGTTGAAATCTTTACCTTCCTTGAACTTGGAAAAACTATCTGATCTTCGTTCAGACACTGACCAGGTTAATCTACTGTCGCTTGTTCCGATTTTCCCTCGATGCCCGCTGACTTACCCCAGGGAGCCTCTCCAGCGTTCACACTCTGGACCACCTTCTGCGTCAGTTCATCTACGCCAAGCCACTCCTCACACTTGGGACATTGTCGCAAGCTGATGGAGGAATCCACCCGGGCATTGTAAAGGTAACGAAACTTATCTATGCCAGCCTCATAACCACATCCGGTACATTTCATCTTATTCCCTCCTCTTTATTTGTTTTACCCCCCGGGTCTTCTTATGAAGGTCCGGGTCATGCCTCAGCATGACGCTGGGCCGCGTTCAAAGCGTCATCATACATCGTGTTGAACTACATATGGCGCATCCCAAAGTCCGCTCAGGTCTTCATGTAGGCCTTCCAGAGCTGACAACCCTTCTCTGCAAATTCCTTCCACATCGGTCCTGTCTATTTCTTCTGAAATGAAGCACACGTGGAAGCATCCTGCTCTGCCTCAACTGGTTTCGCCTGGTAGTATGCCTGCCTTGGGTCCACTACCCGCTGTACACAATCTCCCGTTGACGCATCATCTTCCAACGGAAAAAAACTCTTACATTCTTTGCATATCGCCATCTTCTCACCCCCTTTCCCGACTACTACACTTTTCTTCTCAGGTTCACACCAAAGCCTCTGACTATACTCCTCTACCCGGCGCTCGCTCCCGATTTTGGGGCTAAGCCCCGGGAACGTATCGCCAATACTCCCTTTCGTCCACTTCTGTCTCTTCCATCTCTACGTGAATAGAGAGGAGTAACGATTCAAGGACATCGCTCGATATCTGCAGGCTATAAATGATCGCCTCCCGCAACGATGCCCCACATCCCACGAGTTCCGCGATCATCAGACTGTGACGTACGGATATGCTCATATCCGTCTCAGAATTATCCCTGAGTTTGTTCACCACTCTGAGTATCTTGTGAGCAGTCGCTTGATCTATACCACATTTTTTTGTGATAACTTCTTCTTCCACATTCGGAGGGAGGTAGTGAAGATTAAACCGGTAAAACCTGTCCCGCAAAGCAGCATCAAGTTCATCTGTGCCCGAGAATTCCTCCCCCTCATTCATGGTGGCAAAAAAGACTATCCCGGGTGCGACGTCAACCATTCCCAGCTCGTCGATCCAGATGCTCCGATCTTCCGATAATACGGAAAAGAGCTCATTCAACGCATGAGGAGTTTCAGATCTGTTAATCTCCTCGAGATGGATAACACACCTCGGAGTCTGGATAGCCTTGGGGAATAAAAAACTCTGATAGTAGGTCTCTCCCTGTCTCAGCCGCTGCTGTCCGAAAAGCTGACCCGATTCCACGAGCAGGCCGATCTGGAAAATTGCAAGAGGCCGCTTGTAGAACGCGGCAAACTGTCTCACCAAGGAGGACTTGCCGCACCCCTGGTTGCCTGTCACCAGTATATTGACAGGGTGCTTCTCCGACAACTTCTCAAGCCTGTCCAGGTT
>DAOWME010000043.1 GCA_030643245.1 Deltaproteobacteria bacterium | reverse complement strand
TGTCTGCTCTTGTGTGCCAGTTGTCCGACTGCCTGGCGATGCGAATACATCACTCCACATATCGAGAAACGGCAAAAGATAATATCGACCACCTGAATCAGGCACGTGGAACACCAGCGGTTCTTTGGTCAAATCGAAGAAGATCGTTGAATAGAGCGTGTCGGCGTTTGCTCTCACTACATCGGTAAATGAGGCATCGGGAAAAGCAGGTACATGAACAAACTGATTCATGGGGGCGCACATCCTTCCATCATTGCCAGGAGCATCACAGTTGGTTCCAATTTCACGAGTTACTTCGGTAAGTACCAGCGGAAAGGCATACAAATAGGCCTCAGTCGCAATCTCAAGCATTTCATCGTCAGCGAGCTTGGCGTTTGCTGTTGTGAGAGCACCAAACGACAATACGAAGACAATCAGTGCTCTAATTGCCATAGCGACCGGTTGACTTTGTGAAAAGCCGCAGAATGTAGTGTTTTTCTTCATTTCGTTCTCCTTTTGAGTAGCTAATCGCGGTGCTGACCGGCGCCGGGGGGCCGTGCAAGCAAACGCAGTTTGATTGTGCGGTTCACGGTGTCCGGTCAAGCACCTTGTTCTGGTGCGTAGCAACGGAACAAGTTACTTGACGTAGTCAGCACCGCGATTCTCGGCGGCGCAGCCGCCGTGAACAAGTGATTATATGGTTTATACCCAAGTATCATAAAAACTTTTCCTTGACAACTTATATTTCGCTTGTTAGGTCTTTGGGTTTTGATAATTTGAAATAGGCTGAAAATATATGAAACATCAAAGTATCCACAGAAAAAAAGCTATAGCGCCAACTAGTTGCTTGTAACCACGCTATATGCCTTTGAACAGTAGTATTTGTTTCAGGTAAAGTAGCCTTCTAAAGGAGGACTTACTTTACCTATGTCACAAACAGTTGTAAAAAATGTTCAAACTAAGGGCGTTGGGTTTGCCCCTATACTTCTCCATTACTTTGAAAAATGTGAGATCGCCAAAATCATAGACGAAAATGTGCCACTTGATCCCAGGAGGAAAGTCCTCACCCATGGACAGGCATCTGTGGCTATGATTACCGGCATTATGTTTCAGGTACTTCAGCTTTACAGACTCTGTAAATTTGCTAACGAAACCACAGTCCTCGATGTCATCTTCCCGGACATCGCCTCTAATGAATACTTTGACGATCGGCTGGCCGACACCCTGAATGCTTTGTTCAAATATGGCATAGGCAACTTGGAAACACTTTTAACCCAGAGCATGATAAATGTGTTCGGAATAGAAACTGACCTCTGTCACAATGACACCACTTCAGCATCCGTTTACAGTCAATGCAACAAGAACAGAACTGCAGACAGTATCAAAATAACCTTTGGGTACAGCAAAAAGCATCGCCAGGACCTCAAACAGTTAGTCTGGTCTTTATCTGTAAGCTCTGACAGTGCATTCCCTTTGTTTCAGAAGGCTTATAGCGGCAATACATCAGATGTGGATACCTATGTTGAACAATGGCACAATCTAATTCCTTAAGGGGTGCTCAGCTATTATTGTCTTGAGGATCTCCCGATTGAGCCGGTAGAGTTCCCTTTCCAGAGATGCCCCGGAACCCATCGGTCTGGTGATTACCTTAGGGATGGCCGAGGTTTCGGTATCTATGAGTCTCAGGCTTAGGAGAGTGCCGTCGGTCAAATGAAAGAGGGAGCCTGTGCCGATGATCTTCGCAGCCAGAACCTTCCCGAGCCTCAAGGCCGTTTCCGGATCTGCCAGATCGGAAGAGCCAAGGTTTAACTCCTCGAGAAGCCGCTCTATGAGAACACGTTCCACGACCTGCACCCTTCCGGAGGCATTAAGGTGATCGGCAAGCTGAGTGGTGAGTACGTCTGAAAAACCGTCTCTTTCCGCCAGACCACCCTTTTCCTGGAAGTCAACGAATGACAAGATCATCAGTCGGGACGTCCATTCATCCAGCGTTTTTGACAGAGACTTTTTCTGATCGCGATAACGGCCTGCCAACTCCTTGACCAGTTTGTCTATTCGTTTCTTTTCCGTAGCGTTTTTCTGAAGGGACAACATCTGTTGAGCCTTCTGGGCCAGCACGGCTGCAAAGGTGTCGTTCTTGTCAAGGGTCAGGGCCCGGCGGTAAGTGTCCAGGGCCTTATCCCACTTCCCTTCTTTCTCATAGGTTACCCCCTTGTTTGATAGAGCCACGACATCGTAAGGGTCGATAACTACAGCCTGATCATAAAGCTCTCGCGCTCTTGCATATCTTCCCTGATTGGCTTGGACGCGGCCCAACTGATTGTAAGCTACTGCCTTTTGATAAGGCTCCGCCCCTTCTTTTTTAACTGCTTTCTTGTACTCTGCCTCGGCATCCTTCTTCTTACCCTGGCTATAAAACAGGTCTCCCTTGATTACGTGGATATAAGCCCTGTCAGGGGCTTCTTGCTCCACCTCTTTAGCCAGCTCAAGGGCTTTCTTGTCTTGGCCCTTTTTGGCATACACCGCAGCCAGGCCTTCTTTTCCCAAGATAGGGATTAGGGGACAGGCAAATAATACTTGATCATGTCTGTCGATGTAGAAAATAGTAAACTGGGGGGCTGACATCAGTAGATGCATGAATATCGGGGTATTATGGCCAAAATAAGCGTTATTTATATGCTGAATCATGATCAGGATGAAGTGAAACAAAAATCATAAATTCACACTCTCTATAAACCACTGCCCTGTGTTTCTTACTCAAACGGATTGCGTAAAGTTCTCTACCTTTATTAGTTTTTGTGGACTGGATTTTTTCCCATTTCAGGCCCTTATTATAATATACATGATTCCAATCCATCGATGACAATTTTCGAAGGGTATTTTTTGTTGCAATGAACTCCTCTTTTTGCAGGGCGAACCAATCTTTTTGAAAATCAGGATTATTTAAATCGAGGCGAACATTCATTTTTCTTTATCCATCAACAATTCATCCAGGTTTGATTCTTCGGGTTTATGTTTGTCCATCCACTCATCAAATTTTTCCAGACGCGTTATATATTTTCCTGTGTGAAATAATCTTTCCGAGTCTGGTATGAACTGCCCTGTCTTTATCTGGATAATGCCTTCCGCCAATTTTTCAATGGATACAAGTTTACCCGCAAATTCTTTTGGCAGGGTAATCTGGGATTTTGAAGAAACTTTTCTTACTTCCATGATCTCCCCCCTTTCAATAAATAAATAATAATATATCAAAAGTAAGATTAATTTACAATAGGAAAATATGTATAATCCATAGAAAAGGATTCTTCTGGTCTGACAGGTTCAAAAGCGTACTCGTAGATAATGGAGAGACCTTGATCAATTGTCTGTCTTATATTGATCTTAACCCTGTCCGTGCAGGAATATGCGAGAGACCTGAAGAGTATCGATGGTGTCCCTTAGGTTATCATGTACGGACCAAGAACGATGAAGACTTCTTATCCCTGGATTTCGGTTTAGGGGAATTTGGTGTAAAGACGGATATAGAGAGGTTGAGAACTTATCGGGGATATGTATACGAAAAGGGGTGCATTTCCGGTATTGAAAAGGAACGGGATAAAGGTTTTGAGATAGGTAGTGTTAACAGGGTCAGATACAGGACCAGGTATTTTACAGACAGTGGGGTTATTGGAACCAAGGCGTTTGTATGCAAATGTTACCAAGTATTCAAGCACCATTTTTCTTCGAAACATGAAAAGATTCCAAGAGCAATCAAGGGGTTGGATGGGATTTATTCCTTGAAACGACTTTCCGAGGGGGGGGTGACCCGGCTAAACGCATGGTCTTGACAACAACGTCTGGGGAATAGAAATGTACTCCTCTTATTCATCCCTTTGAACAATAAAGCCCTTTACAAATTCCTTAGATATTGGTAGGTTGACCTAAAGGTAGCTTAGCTCAACCGGCCTGCCAGCATGGAATTTGGGGTCCCATCTTGAGATGTTTACTATTTGACAATCCGGAAGGAAGCATTATTTGGTAAACTGTCTTGAATCTTCATGGAACAGACATCCAACAGATAGAGCAAAAAAAACATCAAAATGTCAATAATCCCTGTAATAGTTGAACAACACGCTGAAGAAGCAGCCTTTAACTGGTTGCTTCGTGATGCGGCAGTGGGTGATCCTCACTATTCCTTAAACGATCTTGCCAACCTCGATGATCGTGTAGAGGCAAACATCGATGGTCTTCGGATTGCAGGAGATGAGGGATGGGAGATTTGCAAGGAAGCCCTTGCATTGGAAGAAGCGGGTGAGGTTTTTACCGCAGCAATTTTAGCCTTTGAAAGCCAAAATACGGATCGTATCCAAGCTGTTTTGGAGGCAGGAAGTGATGACCCGGAATTATCACGAGGCATTGTATCTGCGCTAGGCTGGCTTCCTTACTTGAAAGCTGAAAAATTCATCCAGAGCTTTTTAGATTCAGGATCACCAATGTTGCGCCGCATAGGCATATCCGCCTCTGCCGTTCATCGTAAAGACCCAGGCACATATCTAACCGACGCCCTCTCCGACACAAATCTTCTTCTTAAAGCACGCGCTCTTCGTGCAGCCGGAGAGCTGGGCCGAAGAGACCTTCTTTCACATATAAAGGTGTTGGGAAGTGACGAAGATAAGATTTGCCGCTTCTCTGCTATCTGGTCAGCTTGTCTTCTCGGGGATGTTGAGACTATTTCGACACTTAAATCTTTTACACATTCGGATTTCCCTTATCGAGAAGAAGCACTTAAGATGGTTATGAGACGCATGGACATATCTTCTGCTTTGGGATGGCAAAAAGAACTCTCTCAAAATCTTGGCACAATCCGTTCAGCTCAAATAGGAGCAGGAGTAATAGGTGATCCAGTATTAATTCCATGGTTAATTGAACAAATGTCAATTCCTGAACATGCTCGCATTGCCGGCGAGGCCTTTACGATGATTACAGGCGTCGACATTGCCTACGAAGATCTTGAGAGAGATTGGCCTGAAGGTTTTAAAGCCGGTCCCACTGAAGAGCCTGAAGACGAAGCTGTGGAAATGGACCCGGATGAAGACCTTCCCTGGCCTGAGCTTGAACTGATTAAAACTTGGTAGGACAAAAACAAATCGCAATTTAAAAACGGTAATCGTTACCTTTTGGGTAAACCCATATCTGCAGAGCATTTGCAGCATGTACTCAGAGCTGGTTTCCAACGTCAGCGTGCTGCAGCGGCTCTGGAACTGGCAATATTGCAGTCGGGTAAGCCTCTTTTTGAAGTTCGAGCGCCTGGTTTTCGCCAGCAGAAGCTACTCGGTTTGAAGTAGGATACACCAAAATATAAATCTCATTAAATCGTCACACGAGTCTAACCATGCAAGGCCCTTCATCTATAGGGATCGTTTTCGTTTCCATAGCTGTCATTTTAATCGGTATTGCCCTTCGTGATTATCTGAATGCAGAAGGCAAGATGACCATCGCCCGGAAAATATGGCTTCGGATTGCATTCATCTTTGCCGGGGTGGGGATTGGTCTCTTTTTTCTAGAGATCTTTCTCCGGTAAGTCCAACGCTTTGGCTATAAGAGGGGATAAGGAAAAGGTCGTCATCTTACCTTTTAGTCTCTTTGCCTGGTAATTTGTAACTTTTTGATTTTGCTAATGAAACTGAATGGCCAAGGGATGAGGCCGAAATAGATTCAAATCAATAATATGTCAGGAAAATATCTATCTTACTGAATTGGAAACCAACTCGTGCCCATTTCTCTCAAAAAGACCATTAATGGATGGGCACTAGCTAACAGCTAATTGCTGATGGCCAAAAGCATGCATCCATAGAGGTCATTTATGGATGGGCATTAGGCAGTTATAGTAGAGGAAGCTATAGTGCAGTATCTTGAATTATTGAAAGAAAAATTGAAGCGGGACCCAAATGTCCTATTTGCGCTTGTATTTGGATCTCGCGCAAAAGGTCTGAATAAGCCGTTGAGTGATGTGGATGTTGCAGTTTTCTTTAAACAACCCTTGTCCGGCCTTGATCTTCTTGAATTAATCCATGAACTGTCCGAATTCGTAGGGAAAGAAGTTGATCTCGTGGTGCTTAATAACGCCTCAGCATTTTTACGGCATCAGGTGATGAAGAAGTGCATTCGGTTATTTGTTCGAGACCAGCTTATTTATCGGGAGTTTAGGGAAAAAACAATGACTGACTACGATACATATAAATTTGTATCGGGTATGGACAGATATGATAGACAAACATTTGATTGAAAAAAAATTGCGGGGGATAGAG
Organism: Deltaproteobacteria bacterium; assembly: GCA_030643245.1. Classification (GTDB taxonomy): domain Bacteria; phylum Desulfobacterota; class UBA8473; order UBA8473; family UBA8473; genus JAUXHQ01. The sequence goes on along the minus strand of DAOWME010000043.1, from coordinate 9,443 downwards.
GGATTCCTTAGAGAGATCGAAGTAGCAGAGGCCCCCGTTGATTTTGATTCCTTTTCAAAAAACATCATTTTCAAGCGTTTTGTGGAAAGGAATATCGAGCTTGCGATTGAACAGATGACAGATATTTGCAAACATTTCATAAGTGGTCTTGATTTGCAGGAGCCAGAAACATATGCTGAATGTTTCGAGATAATTGGACGGTCCGGTATTCTGGAAGCTGAATCTGTTGACACGTTCCAGTCAATGGCAAGATACAGAAACCTGTTAATACATGCATATGACGGAGTGGATGATACAATAACGTATGGCATCTATAGTAAGCGTCTTAACGATTTTCGTTTATTCACGAGTTCGATCCGAAACTATCTGGAGAAGGAATGACATCCCAATGTTTTCGCCAGCAGAAGCTACTCGGTTTGAAATAGGATGCGAATAAATTTAGGGATTAAGGAATTTAGGGCCGGGGACGAGATAACTTCCCCATTTGAGCATCTCATCTTCAGGCCATCTTTGACCGATCTTCAAACACAAAATCCTCAAAATAGTTCGACTATTCCTGCGGTTTTGCGTTTTCAGATCGAACAAATCTAACCTAAATCTGAGCGCCAACTTGAGGAAGTTATTTCGTCCCCGTCCCTTAGGGATTGTGGAATTGAAATTTATCGACCTGTGCAGTTGATCAGGTTTACCGCTTGTGGGATACAACCTTTCGACTTCGGTTTTGTACGTAGAGCGTGCCGTTAATCATTTGAAGTAAGGAAGTCGTACGGAAAAATTGGCTGTCACGCATGGAAGACAGGGCCGGAACACCCTGTCTTTTTTGGTCTCCATGCGTGACGCAAGCCTTTCAGCCCAACAATAGGGGTAACTCACCCCTTTCTTAAATCCTGTCTTTTCTTGGCTTGTAAACCAGCCGTGGTAAGAGAGTTAGGTATTGGCCAGCTCTAAAACCATATTCCTCAAGAAAAGTCTCAATCGGCAGCAGTCTGCCATCCCTGTGTTTTGCTTTGACAATTTTCCCCTTTTTCTTGTCTATCTCCCATCCATGCTCTTCAGCAAGCAACCTTAACAATTTAGCCTTCTTTGTTGTTGGGATCTCTATTTCTTTTCTTATATACATATGCCAGTCATCAGGCATCACACCAAATTTCTTCTTATGGTAATTCAGAAAGAGATCAAACTTGTTTTGCCTGGCAACCTCCATCTCCTGGAATACAAAACCCATCTTAGGGACTAAGGCAAGGGCCTCCTCCACCGTCTCGACAGGCATTATCATGTGCTCGGGCACCGGGTCAACCTCCCTTTTTTCCCCCGTATTACCGTGAAGAGCCCACCACTTGCTTCGATCATACTTGTTGCCCATGAGATACATCTTGAATTTGAAGCCGTCAGGCCCCACTATTACAGGGGTACCAACCCTTGCATGCCCCAAGGCCAAGTTGTATAACAACTCTGAGGCAGCCCCCCATATGATGAGGGCACTTGAAAACCTTAATGTAAAATCAGACTGCATAGAAAACGTAGCCCTGTACGGACATCTAAACCCCATATACCCGACCTTATAAAAAGTGGTGTTTACCACGTGGGATTGGGCCAGACAGCCGCCAGTATTTACGAGACACCTGGGATTCTGAAGGGCGGGGTACCTTTCGTACATGGATTCCCCTGTCTTTTCATCCCTATATCGAGCAATCTCAGATGCCACACAACCACCAACACTGACCACATAATTGTTAGAGACAAATTCGTTGGCCATATAGGCTACATCCATTTCGGAACCCTTGGTGCCACCACAGCCAATTATTCCGATAGTGACAGGGGCTGAAAAAACAGTAATCGCCCAATCCCTTACCTCCAGGTTACTGAACGTCCCCCTTCCTGCTCTCATGAGCGATTTGTCCTCTTTCATGGCCTTTTCTGCAGAACCGAGTATAAGGTCTATTATGGAAATATTCTGGGGACAGGCTTCTTCGCATCTGCCGCAGTAAATGCTCTGACTATAAAGTTCACACACCTTGGTAAGATCGCCACCTGCTGCGGCCCTCAATGCTCCACCTATATCCAGGCTATTAGGACACGCCCTGAAGCAGGCATCACATCCATCGCATTTCCCTGCCTCGCTCTTTATGTCCTCTTCGGATAAGAGATAGTTCGCCTTCCTTTTTGCTTTTATCTTTTCAACTATCTTGAAGGCAACCCCGGCGGCCTTTTCCGGAGTCGTAACCAAGACGGCATCGAGGCCACCCAACATTTCATTTGCTATGTCATCAACGCTATCGGGGGCTCTGTCTACCAATCCCATATTCTGCTTAAAACTGGTGGCAATCACTTTCGTGTCAGTCCTAGCGGCTTCTTCCAAGACATTCGTCGTGCAGCAGGTGTCGCTTATTACCAAGACATCCGCTATACCCGCCCTGAGAACCCGACTGGTTTTTACAGGGGTGGTCAGGATCTTAGCCTTGTCATAGAACCTGGCCAGATCATGGCCGACAGATCCTATACCGCAGATCTCTATCTTGTCTTCCATGCCATTCTCTTTTAAGAGGTTTACCACGTGCCATGCAGGTAAAAAATCGAAACCAAGGAATACGATGACCGGTTTGTCTGTGTCCGCCACCCCCATACCTGTCTGAATGTTTGCTTCAGGCCACGATGGAAGTTCTGACAATGCTTTATCCGCAGACCAGCAGAAATCGAAGAAAGCGTGTTTGAGAAATTCCGTAATATCCATTGTCGCTAGCAGCAGTGTCCCCCCGTGAAGAGCCTTTGATCCCAGGTCTACGACATTACCCTCGCCCCCCCCGCTAGCGGATGCCAGGAGTTCCGTCAGTTGATCCTCTATATATGTTAACACTTTGTTGGCTTCACCGAGGTTCGTGGGCGTAAATCCCACGAGTGCATTGACATTCATCATCCCGTAAGCAACATTCTTGCCCCATTCAAGCTCAGCATCTTCTCCATATTCTCTCAAGCAATAATTGAGAAAGTCCCTGCCAGTGGAGAGATGAATGGCCAGGCCCCTGCAGGAAGCCAGCAGGGCCAGTTTTGCCTGATACGCCTCCAAACCTAAGCCGCATATCCCCTTCAGTTTATCCAGATCACATGGTCCCAGATAGCAGGCAGTGCAGGTTTTCTCGATATTTGTATATAGGGGTGAATACCTCTCCAATAAAAATCTGTCCCATTCAGCTAAATCCGTGGCATGAGCATAGGGTGTTAGCCAAACCTTGATTTGATTAAGGAGATTTTCAGCCCAAGTAGTTTCAATACAATCCTTAACCAGGTCTTCTACCCCCCTTATATCTCTCACGGTTGTGCTGATATCAACTTCGGTCTCCCCTACCTTGGCGATCTTCTTCTCTTCTTTCCCCATAAGTTCCCTCCTAAGATTTCAGGTTTTCTCAGTATCAAAACACATTCTCTAACCTGCTGTCTATCACCTCCAAACAATGCAAAAAGCCCATAAACTAATCTGGGTTCATGTATTAAGGGTCGAGGCTGAAATAACTTCCCCATTTAGACATCTCATCTTCAGGCCGGCTTTGCCCGATCTTTAAACACAAAATCCTCGAAATAGGCACTGCTATTCCTCCGGTTTTGCGTTTTCAGATCGAACAAATCCAACCTAAATCTGAGCGCTAACTTGATGAAGTTATTTCGGCCTCGTCCCTAACCTGGTTAGGCAACGATCCCCTCCTTACCAAATCAAAACCGGATAAAAGGTGATCCTTTACTTCATGTTCGGGAATGCTTAGATGAGTTCATACAACTGCAGTTTGAACAATAACGAGAGGCAGGCTACGTGAAATGCGGTCTACGTGGAGGGAGATTAGGTTTGTAGGATCAGCGCGCTAAATCTCTTCCTGGCTAAAATCCTTATAGATCTTCAAAGCAGTCAATACCATGTAGTCTATATCGTATGTGGTTCTGGAGGTATCTTAGGGACGTGGCCGAAATAACTTCCCCATTTGTACATCTCATCTTCAGGCCATCTTTGCCCGATCTTTAAACACAAAATCCTCGAAATAGGCAAAACTATTCCTGTGGTTTTGTATTTTCAGATCGAACAAATCTGGCCTAAATCTGAGCGCCAACTTGAGGAAGTTATTTCGGCCACGTCCCTTATCTTCGTTATCCTCCGTGGAACAGTTATGGGGAGGTCGTTACATAATTTCCTTTCGTGACGAATTGATCTTTACTGATTCTAAGCTACTCTTTCCCTTATTACCTCAATTCTAATACATTATATTCTATTGTCAATGGAAAAATTGCTAGTTGTGCAGTTGGTCAGGTTTACTGCTTGCCGGCTACTTAACGCAATCCTGTTTTAACTGAATCATCGGAGACACTTCAAGACACTAGGTTTGTGTAACTGCACAGCTCGAAATATTTCGAGCTGTGCAGTATAGCCTTTAGGTATTGGCAGTTAGCCTCTGGATGAAGCGGTTGGCCTTAATCAGCATGACGGGTCATCCGTTTAAGCTTGTCACATACTTCTGGAGAGAAGTGTCTTGAACGGAACGGGACTAGGGAATTGTTGTGAAAAAGAGGATCTGTAGCAATATCCAGTCTTGATTCCTTTACAGCATCCTGCCAGAGGGCTGTTTGAGGGATCGGGGAATATTCCGCAAGTATAGGTCTTGCCCCCGCATCCCACACAAAACCGATAGTCTCCTCCACTTCTTCCGGTTTTTGACATGGAAGACCGATCAGTATATAGACCCCAATCTCCACATGTAAAAACCCGGCGTTCCGTAGGTTTGAGACCGAGTGTCTGAACTCTTCATTTGTCGTCTTGCTGCCGGTAGAGCGCTGCCTTCCGGTGTCGGCAGTTTCAAACCCCAGACGTATCGTTTTAAATCCAGTCTCATACATTAATTCACAAAGCTCCTCCGTCATAAATTTTATATGTATCCCGTTGGGCGTATGAAAATTACACAACATTTTTCTATTCAGCACCTCTTTGAGAATGACCATGATATGCTCCTGTGGTTCCACCATCAGGGCATCATCGTAAAACGCAAACTCCTTTACCCCATATCTCTCTGACCAGAACTGGAGTTCATCCACCACATGCAAGGGGTCTCTGCGTCGAAACCCCTTGCAGATGATACCGGAAGCACAGTAGGTACAGGAAAAGGGGCACCCCCTGGAAGTTAGGATAGACACATAGTCAAGGTCGGCGATAAGGTCTAGCGCAGGATAGGGATAGGAATCGAGCCCGTCACTTTGGCTGAGGCACTCTGATCTGTTCCCCGTGAGTTCTCCCACCAATTTTAACACCGCACCCTCTCCTTCTCCTGTGATAATATAGTCTGCCTTTGAAAACTCATAAGCGTGGGAATAACAGAGGGTGGCATAAATACCTCCAAGGACAACCGGAACTTCAGGGTAGATGTCCTTCACAATAGCTATCACCTGAAAAACACCAGGGTACCAGTATGTCATCATGGAGGTAACCAAAATCACATCTGGTTTTGCAACCCTCTCAACCTCCTTTCGAAGTATCTCCGGTGTAATACCGTATCGGCTGTATCGCTTGGGGATATCCTTCAAGCAATCCGGCCTTTCGATATTCTCTTTGTAGAACCTCCCGGTCCCGTATGCCTTTCTTTTGGCAGGTTTGATACCGGTTGTGCCCTTCATGTCAGGATGGCTAATATCGAGGCAGTCCGTATAATGAACGTTATAGCCATGTTTCCTCAGGACGCCTGCAATGTAAAGCAAACCCAACGGCTTGGCCCAGAGGTCAAAGGCAGCAAAATCAAAGATCCACGGGTTTATTAAGAGAATGTCGTGTGTTCTTTTGCGTATCACAATTGACCGCGTTGATACTTATATACCTGCAATAATACCATCCTGTAGTTCATAACAAGCAAACGAAATAAGTAGCCGGCAAGCGATAAACTTGACCAACTGCACAGCTTGCAATTTTTCAGAAACTCATTTGTGGATGAGCACTAAAACTAATTTAACCTATTCCAGGGTAATACGTCAAGACCAGACATACGGTAACCCAATACCACGCCTTATAATGAATGGCACAGTCGGGAAAAGATTGTATCTGAAAAACACGATAGCTTTATCCTTGACACACATACATCTCTCAACCTATACTTCCAACGTTCAAGGACATGTTTTTGACTGTTTCAGTCGCCGGGTTTCCGTTGAAAAAATTAACTTTGCTGTTCATTAACAGAAATTTGGAAACCCATCCAGCGTGGGACACAGTCGGAGCCCCGTCCATACATTTGAGGGGCCCATATATGTTTCGTTCGAGTCATAAAGCCATGAGAGTAAAAACTACCGATCAAGAGGAAGAGCGGGAGCATGTCATTGAAGCAGAAGGCCTGAGAAAGACGTTCGGCGATTTTGTGGCTGTTGATGATGTCTCCTTTAAGGTACGGCAGGGAGAATGTTTCGGTATACTGGGACCTAACGGTGCGGGAAAAACATCCATGATTCGGATGATTTACGGGTTTTCACCGATTACCGGGGGCAGCCTAAGGGTCTTCGGGATCGATGTATCGAGAGGACTGCGCAAGATCAAATCCAGGGTGGGTGTATGCCAGCAGGAGAACAACCTGGATCCTGACCTGGATGTTTTGAAAAACCTCGAGGTGTATGCCCGTTATTTTGACATTCCCAGAAAGGAGGCCCACAATAGAGCGGAGGAGCTCTTAGAGTTTATAGGCCTCGATCACCGAAAGAAGGCGAGATCTACTGAACTCTCAGGCGGTATGATGCGCCGGTTGGTTATAGCCCGTGCACTCATCAATAGCCCTGATCTTGTAATTCTCGATGAACCAACAACCGGTCTCGACCCACAATCCCGACACCAGGTCTGGGACCGACTCGAAAAACTGAGATCACAGGGTCTTTCCATCCTCATGACCACCCACTATATGGATGAAGCGTCTCGCCTGTGTGACCGCCTTATTATTATGGATCATGGTCGCATATTAGTCCTTGGAGAACCTATAGATCTCATCAGAAAATACGTAGGTCAAAACATTATAGAGGTCGCTGAACCCAGCAAAGAATTGCGGGCATACATTCAATCTGAAGGGCTGGAGTACGAAGATGTTGGTCCTCGACTGATCATCTACTCCGAAGATGGCGAGGACCTGTTCCATGAGATGAGCAACAACTATTGCAGGGAGGGGTGTACCCTGCGAATGGCAACACTGGAGGACGTATTCTTAAAATTAACAGGCAGGGATCTGAGAGAATGACCGGACGGGTTTCATTCAGAATTTCGAAGAGATTCATTCGAGTATGGCAGAGGAACCTAACTGTCTACCAAAAGACATGGAAGATCAGTTTTATTCCACCCCTTCTGGAGCCTCTCTTCTACATATTGGCCTTTGGCGTTGGACTGGGCGTATTGGTCGGAAAAATCCATTATAACAATATTGAAGTATCTTATGTCGGTTTCATTGCACCGGCGTTAATCGCCATCACCATAATGTACAATGCCTTCTTTGAGAACACCTTTGCCTCTTTTGTAAGAATGTACTATCAGAAAACCTTCGACGCCATAATGGCGACACCTCTTTCCGTCGAAGAGATTATAACCGGAGAAATCATTTGGGGGGCCACCAAATCCCTTATTGCCGCTTCGATCATGTTGGGGATAATGAGCCTGTTTGGTCTCATTACCTACCCGGTGGGACTCCTCATCATACCCTTGGCATTCCTCGGGGGTGTCGCATTTGGGTCTGTCGGCATGTTTTTCACAGGCATGGTACCTAGCATAGAAATATTCAACCTGCCTATATTCTTGTTTATTACACCTATGTTCCTATTTAGTGGGACATTTTTCCCTGTTGAGAATTTACCCGCCTGGGCACAAGGTCTCTCCCTCCTCTTCCCCCTGACTCACCTTGTGAAACTCACTCGAGCATTTGGCCTTGGGTTTACGAGTATCGAACTCTTGTGGAGCGTTCTCTACCTTCTCACTTTTTCTCTCATCTTTTTCCCATTAGCCCTCTTTGTCATGCATCGACGTCTGATCAAGTGACAATCCCTTACACCTTGGTTTCGTAACTCCTTAAAAATCTTAAAAACTCAGTGGTGGTTACACCTCGCGCGGTCATAATTTGCGGAATTTTTGGTGAGCAATGGGCATCGAGTACAAGTCGCGTAATAGCGGGTCCTATTGCAAGCTTGAGCAACGCAGCGATTGGTGGTCAGTGCCGGCGAAAAAGCGCAAATTATGGCAGTGCGAGGTATAATTGCAAACTCGGTCTAATCTGTTCTGGTGTATAGTAAAGTAGTACCTTTTACGCTATAATTGTCAATGCTGAATAAATGTTCATATCCAATGCATGGCGCTGTCCCTACGATTACCCCTAGATACCTCCAGGTCCCATTGTTCAGTTGCACAAATGCAGCTCCACCACTGTCGCTCTCTCCTGCGCTCCTTCCACGCATCCCCACCACCTTAAAATCATATTCACCATTAGAGAGGGTCCCATTTAAAGTAACATCGAGTCGGTTCTTCACGCCAAAACTATTTGAATAGTCAGTATCACCAAAGGTCCTTGTGTTCCCAAATCCTACAAGTCTAATGACCTCATTACCCGAAAAACGGTATGCATGATACTCATCTGCAGTAAAAGGACGAATAATCTCGACCTCTTGCATATCGATATCCTCTCTCAAATGAATCTCCGCAAAATCAAGCACTTTTGTGTAGCACTCTTCCAGCTGGTGCTGTGTCTTGATCTCTTCTTCTTCTAAGGCCTGAAAGGCCTGAAAAAACCGATGCCTCAAAATTTTAATCCAATCCTCATGGATAACAATTCTACCAATGATATCTTCTGCATGAACTCTTCCTCCGGGAGTTCCCGGACCAAAATAGACCCTTAGCGCCTTTTTCCTGTTCTCGATTATGGCATTGAAGTATCGATCCAGTTCTCTCCTCCTGTCCTCCAGAGTAGGGAGTAATCTGAGATAAGTAAAAAGAGAAATCTGATCCTTGATGAACCCTTCTCCCAGGTTGGAAAACAGCCTCGACAAGCTGCCAAAGTGGAAGTCGAGCGAAAGGTCGTCTAAAATACAATGGCCTGCAGTGTTTATCTTATTCCTGGACACCAGAGCACCTGAACCCACCACTTCACCTTGTTCCAAAATAGCCACAACGTTTAGGTAAGCTGACCTCTCAACCGGGGTTCCGTGCAAGAAGGCATAGGCTGGAGGGGGGAAAAAAATCCCAAGAACCAGCGTCACAGCGCTTATCCCTTTTGTAATTTCTCTAAAAAACATGCTTTTCCCCTTTCAAATCCCTTTAGGGACGAGGCCGAAATAACTTCCTCAAGTTGGCGCTCAGATTTAGGTTAGATTTGTTCGATCTGAAAGCGCAAAACCGCAGGAATAGTCTGACCTATTTCGAGGATTTTGTGCTTGAAGATCGGGCAAAGATAGCCTGAAGATGAGAT
>DAOWME010000078.1 GCA_030643245.1 Deltaproteobacteria bacterium | reverse complement strand
CGTCCGACAATTCCGCTGCGCTTCATTGCCGCCGGTGATCTCAGTCATTCGGCAAATGAAAAAAAGCACCTTTTGCTTTGGGTTTGTTATATTATGAAAATAAGGCATCCTTCATACATCGGTTTACTCTTTTTAAATTATGGCTGCTTCAACGGTGCTTAAATTAAAGACGAATGGATTAATTTTGTAATACAACATCCAAAAAAGACTGAAATTCAGACCGATGGGCGGGTCAGAAAATGGGGAATGATACAAGAGGTTGATAAGGGACTATGGGAATTTTCATATCAAGAGATGTCTCGCCAAACTGCATAAAATGCCGAACATCAGCTTGGAGAAGGATGCTCATTACGCTGCGCTTCATTTGCACCTCTCAAGTTTGGCGATAGGGCCGACGCTTCGCTTTCGGCCCTGTCGGGGGCGGGTGAGGAGCATTGATAAATTGCGAAGCGCATCCTATCAACGCGATTCGAGTCAGACACGTTTTCCATCCAGGAAAAAGACCCTGGATGGAAAACGTGCCCCTCACCCGCCCCCGTTATGAGGCTGGAAATTATCAAATTTGATTTAGTCACATTTGGATGAAAGCCATCTGAATTATGAAAGCTAAACTATATTTAGAAACCACAATTCCAAGCTATCTAACGGCCCGCCCAAGTAGGGATCTGATTGTTGCGGCACATCAACAAATTACCCATGAATGGTGGGAAAAGCGAATGCACAATTTTGAGATTTTTATTTCGCAGTTTGTGATTGATGAGGCAGGGCAAGGGAATGAAGAAGCATTACAAAGAAGACTTGAAATTTTGTCTGAATTTGATCTGTTGGATATTACTGATGATGTAACCGATTTAGCCTCTGCAATTCTGGACTTTGGAGTTATTCCTGAAAAAGCTGCCACAGATGCTGCCCACATCGCCGTTGCAACTATTCACAACTTACAGTTTCTCTTAACATGGAACTGTGCTCACCTGGCAAATGCAGAAATATCAAACGAAATTAAATCGGTTTGCAAATCAAAAGGATATGAATGTCCGATTATTTGCACACCTGAAGAGTTAATGGGGGAAGATTAAAATGTGGGAAGATCCTATAGTCCAAGAAGTTCGGAAGATTCGTCAAGCTAATGCCGAAAAATTTAACTACAACATAAAGAAAATAGTAGAAGATGCTCGAAAAAGGCAAAAAGCGTCTGGTCATCGCGTGGTATCTTTCTCAATTGGACAAAAAAAGCCTCATAACAATCGCATACACTCCAACCCGCTGATAGCAAGGTAGACTTAGACCTAAGGCCGTAGTAACCAGCGGGCGGGTGATGCGGAGCGTTGTTGCCGGACGCTTCGCGCCGGCAACAACGCGCAAAACCACCTTTAGTTTAATCCTGATGAGAATATAATAAAAACATGATAGAGACTTTTCTGTCCCAAAATAATATCCTTCACAATCTAAAAAATCAAAGACAAAAAAGAAAAATTTACGTAAAATGAGCAAATTGGCCTGAAGATGAGATGTACAAATGGGGAAGTTATTTCGGCCACGTCCCTTAGCTTTTTTATTCGATGTTGGACGTTTATCTTGAAAACTAGCGAACGGTGAGATAAATGCAACCTGTGAACATTTAAATAATAACTTAGCGCTTATGGAAAGGTAGGGATCACATCCATTGCAACTGGGATGCCATGTCTCGATCTCAGGAAAGATCTTTCGGTCCATCGATAGGGCGAAGGCCCTTGGGTGTACAGCCATGCAGATATTCTCTCACAACCCAAGGGGCTGGAAGGTATCTCCGCTTCTCGATGATGATGTCAGGATATTCAGAGTAAGGTTGAAAGAGAGTGGGCTATATCCATTGGTAGTCCACACCTCATACCTAATAAACCTTGCTTCGCCCGATGATGACCTATTTGAGAAATCGATCGATTCTTTTCAGGTGGATCTGGAGAGGGCCCGCAGGTTGGGAGCGGATTTCATGGTAACGCACCTTGGAAGCCACAAGGGTAGGGGGGCAGAATATGGCATAAAGAGAGTGACCGGGGCGTTAAACTTGATTTTTAGCAGAACCGGGGCTGCAAATGTAAGAATTCTTTTAGAAAATACTGCTGGTTCCGGTTCGATGATCGGCAGTGACCTATGTCAAATCGAAGAGATCATCAATGGCGTTAAGGAGAATAGCACACTGGGCCTATGCTTTGACACTTGTCATGGTTTTGCTTCAGGTTATGACTTTAGGGATGTTGATTCTTTGGACAGCTTAGTATTGAAGATCGACAGACTCTTGGGGCTGGATAGACTTTTTCTTCTTCACCTGAATGATTCAAAGGGGGATTTGGGCTCCAGAATAGATCGACACGAACATATAGGCAAAGGCAAGATAGGTATTGAAGGGTTCAGAATCTTAGTAAACCATGATTCTCTGAAACACATACCCATGATATTGGAAACCCCCAAGGAATCTGACGAGGACGACATTAAAAACATATCTGTGGTAAGGAGTTTGCGAACAGAAAACGTGACTCCCCGGAAAGTCGGGGTATGAGCCGAGCGGCTTATATTTTTCGACCTATGGAGCTGAGCAGGTTTATAGCTTGCCGGCTACATATTTCGTTTGCTTGTTATGAACTACATTCCGGCATAAGGCAGTATGTGAAATGGAATGATAAGGGACGTATGTATATTTGGATGTTGGCCAGGTTCTTACATATAACAAGCAAACGAAACAAGCAGCCGGCGCTTAACGCAATCCTGTTGACTGAATCACCAGAGAAACTTCAATATACCGGATTTATGTAACTGCACAGGTTGCATTTTTTTAAGCATATCGCAGGCGAGGAAAAGAGAGAGAAAAAGATATGGATTTAGGGCGGTTGCAGGTTTTGTTGGAAGGGGTTCAGAAAGGGGATGTTGGAATTGACGACGCATTGGAATCATTGAAGATTCTACCCTTTGAAGACATCGGTAACGCAACCATTGATCATCATCGCCATTTAAGGCTTGGGTTCCCAGAGGTAATATTCGGTGATGGGAAATCGGATGGGGACATCATAGCAATCGTCGAGAAGATGGTTGAGAGCGGGGAAAACGTTTTGATAACCAGGGTGGAACGGAAAAAGGCCCTCAGGATAAGAAAAGCCTTCCCGGAGGCCAAGTACCATCCAAAACCCCGAGCTGTTACCATTATGACTCAGCAAGTACAAGAGGAAGGAAAGGGAACCATACTGGTCATAAGTGCAGGAACCTCCGATATATCAGTTGCTGAAGAGGCAGTGCTCACTGCTGAGATAATGGGAAACCGGGTAGATCGTCTTTACGATGTAGGGGTTGCAGGCATCCATCGCCTGGTAGACCGGAGAGAAAGACTCGTACAGGCCAATGTACTGATTGTTGTGGCAGGAATGGAAGGGGCACTCCCGAGTGTGGTTGGCGGGCTTACTGCAAGTCCGGTAATCGCAGTTCCCACCAGTATCGGTTACGGAGCCAATTTTGGCGGGGTGAGCGCGCTGCTGGGGATGTTAAATTCGTGCGCCCCTGGTGTTGCAGTGGTAAATATCGACAACGGCTTTGGAGCAGGTTATATTGCAAGCCTAATAAACAGAGTTTGAAGAGATGAATATAGCGTACTTTGATTGCTTCTCCGGAATAAGCGGAGATATGATTTTGGGTGCCTTCCTCGATCTGGGGCTACCCAAAGACAAACTGGAAGATGAATTGAAGAAGCTTTCTTTCGGTGGCTATGAGATAGTATGCTCTTCCGACGCCAGAATGGAGATCAGCGGTTCTAAGGTAAGGGTGGTCTTGAAACAGAAGGATGCCTGCCATCGAAGCTTCTACGACATAAGACTTCTAATGGAGGAAAGCTCTTTAGATGAAGGCATAAAAGAGCTATGCATCGACGCATTCCACCGTTTGGCTAAAGCTGAAGCCAAGGTACATAAAAAAGACCTTGAAGATATACATTTCCACGAGGTGGGCGCCATCGATTCTATCGTTGACGTGGTAGGGTCAATGGTTGGAATAGCCCATCTAGGGATCGATCAGGTCTATGCGTCCAAGATTCCTTTGGGTTCGGGTTTTGTAAACTGTCAACACGGGACATTACCCCTTCCGGCACCCGCAACTCTGGAACTCCTCAAGGATAAACCGGTCTATGAAGCCGGGATCACGGAAGAACTGGTCACGCCTACGGGGGCAGCCATAATTACCGCCCTGACGGACAGGTTTGGAAGGATGCCCCCCATGACTATCAAGGGTATAGGCTACGGTGTAGGGGACAGGAAATTCGAAGAAATCCCCAACTTGCTCAGGGTTATCGTGGGAGAAGATGAAAGGAAGAGAGAGGTAGATACGGTTACAGTCATTGAAACGAATATAGATGACATGAACCCTGAGGTTTATGAGTTTTTAATGGAAAGGCTTTTTGAAGAAGGAGCGCTCGATGTCTCTCTGTCACCCATCCAGATGAAGAAGAATAGACCCGGGGTGCTCCTCAGGGTAATTTGTCACGAGGGAAATCGGCTACGGATAGCCGGCATCATCCTCGATGAATCAACTGCTCTTGGTGTTCGCTATTATGAAGCGGACAGGTTGAAGGTCCCACGGAGATTAGAGGAGGTGGAAACCAAGTTTGGCAAGGTCCACGTAAAGATTTATCAAGATGACAACATGAACATATCACCTGAATACGAAGACTGCAAAAGGATAGCAAAAGAGAGGAAATTGCCGTTAAGGAAGGTCTATAGCGAGGTGGTCAAAACGGTTTTTCGCAAATAAAAAGCGACCTAACAAGGAACTTTACACCTTGAGTTATCTGTTGTAATATATAAAAAAACTTATTGCGGGGGTTGAAGGATGCCAATATATGAATATAGCTGTGAACGCTGTGGAGAGACGTTTGAGGAGTTAGTCTTTGGGAGTTCTCCTGGTGTGACTTGCCCGAAATGTAAGAATCCTGATGTTAAAAAACTTATTTCTTCTTTCAGCTTCAAGAGTGAAGGGAACTTCTCAAGTTCGGCTGGATCCAATTCTTGTAGTTCTTGTTCATCCGGCAACTGTAGTTCATGTCATTAGGGAAAGTCCGTCGGCCAGTGAAATACTACCCGATAAATGTAAACATAGATGGCAAAAATTGCATTGTCCTGGGCGGTGGCAGGGTTGCCGAAAGGAAAGTGGGATCACTCTTGAAATGTGGGGGGGCGGTTACAGTAATAAGCCCCGGGCTAACGCCCCGATTGAAAACGCTTCTATCCCAAGGCAGTATCCAACATACAGACAGAGACTACCGGCCAGGAGATCTCAAGGATGCTTTTCTGGTTTTTGGCGCCACTGATGATCCCAGGGTGAATGCAGAGGCAAGTCAAGAGGCTCGGGGCAATGGTATCCTTGTTAACATAGTGGATACACCGGAAATATGTAACTTCATCGTTCCGTCTGTGATGGATAGGGACGACCTGGTTATAGCGATTTCCACCAATGGGAAAAGCCCTGCTCTTGCAAAAAGGGTGAGGCAGGAGTTGGAGACTCTATACGGGGAGGAGTATGGTCTCTTCCTTACCATACTGGGCGCTGTCCGTGAAAAGCTGTTAAAAACCGATCGTGTTTCGGACAATAACAGGATCACCTTTTACAGGTTGATCGACTCAGATATACTTTCCCTTATAAAGGAAAGAAAGAGAGAAGGTATAAACATTATCCTCAAGGAGACCTTAGGCCAAGGGTATTCTTTGGAGGAATTGAGGATCTTTTTTTAGAGGTTGCAAGAATACCAGGAATGAGCATACTCTTTTTCAAGATTGTTCTCGCATTTTATCTCGCCGGAACCTTTGCCTACCTCTCGTACCTTATTAAACAGAGACCCATTATTTCTACAGTTGCGACTGCCATGCTCTGCAGTGGTTTCCTTTTTCATACCGTAAGCATAACCCTTAGGTATATGGAGGCAGGGTACACCCCCATCACCAATCTTTACGAGGCGCCCTCATTCCTTGCCTGGGCAATAATCGGTATCTATTTAATTATGCAGTTCAGGTATAAGATAACTGTCTTTGGTTCTTTTGTCTCGCCCATTGCGTCTATCCTGATTCTCGTTTCTTCTGCGTTTTCCAAAGAGATCGGTCCCCTGCCGCCTATCCTTAAAAGCTTCTGGCTCCCCATTCATGTAGTTCTGGCATTCTTCGGAGATGCCATCTTTGCCCTGGCCTTCTGTGCAGGGATAATGTATCTCATACAGGAACACCAGATAAAGTCAAAGAAGATCGGTTCATTTTACTACAGGTTACCTTCTCTCAAGGTACTGGATGATATAAATCACTACTGCCTCACCATAGGATTCCCTCTGCTCACTCTGGGAATGATTACAGGTTCAATATGGGCCAGGCATGCTTGGGGTTCTTTCTGGAGTTGGGACGCGAAAGAAATATGGTCATTGCTCACATGGATCTTATACGCAGCCCTGTTACATGGCAGGATAAATATCGGTTGGAGGGGGAGGCGGGCCGCTGTTTTTGCGATTGTAGGCTTTTTTGCAGTAATGTTCTCTTTCCTTGGGGTAAATACAATGCTTTCAGGGTTACATACGTATGACAGGTGATAGATTTCGACCTGTGCAGTTGGTCATGTTTACCGCTTATCGCAATTCTGTTAACCGAATCACCAGAGAAACTTCAACATACTGGATTTGCGTAACTGCACAGCTCGATAGATTTTCGGCAAAGGTAACAAATGCACATAGTTGTAGTAGGTTTGAACCATAAGACCGCACCCGTTGAACTAAGGGAAAAGCTGGCGTTTCCATCCGATACCATTGAAGAGCCCTTGAGAAGGGTGACGAGTATCCCCCAGGTAAGTGAAGGCCTGATACTTTCTACCTGCAACCGGGTAGAGGTTCTGGCAGTTGTCAGAGATGTCGGAGAAGGGATAGAGGAGATCAGGAATTTCTTGTCTTCTCATCACAGGGTACCGATGAGCCGGTTGGATGCTTCCCTTTATTCCTATGACTCCTATGATGCTATTAAACATATCTTCCAGGTTGCCTCCAGTCTGGACTCTATGGTTATAGGGGAACCCCAGATATTGGGTCAATTAAAGGAAGCCTACAGCTTGGCCAGCAAGCACAAAACTTCCGGTGTTATTCTCCACAAGTTTCTCCACAAGGCCTTTTTGGTTGGTAAGAAGGTGAGGACAGAGACCAGGATCGCTTCGGCTGCCGTATCTATAAGCTATGCCGCTATCGAACTGGCCAAAAAGATATTTGCCACTTTAGAGAACAAGGTTGTTATGCTTGTAGGCGCCGGGGAGATGTCCGAGCTGGCAGCCAGACACCTGCTGAACCACGGGGTGAGAGATATACTGATCGCCAACCGGACTTACAGCAGAGCAGAGAGGTTGGCAAAGGAATTTGATGGCAGACCCATTGTCTTTGAAGACCTTACCCTCTTCCTCGACCAGGTTGATATCGTGATAACTTCTACCGGATCTTTGCATTATACCATAAGGTACAATGATGTGAGAAGGGCCCTAAAGATAAGGAAGTACAAGCCTCTCTTCTTCATTGATATCGCGGTGCCCCGAGACGTTGAACCGAGGATAAACGACATTGAGAATGTTTATCTCTATGATATAGACGATTTACGTGGGGTCGTTGATGCCAATATAAAAGAGAGGGAAGAAGAAGCGAAAAAAGCGGAAAATATCATTGAGAGGGAGATACTGCAGTTCGAAAGATGGCTGGAGAGTTTAAATGCGGTTCCCACAATCATTTCCCTCAGGGAAAGATTCGAGGAGATCCGAAAGAAGGAGGTGGAAAAGACCATCTCCAGTATGAATGGAGGTCCAAAGATTGACAAGGAAGTATTGGATGCCCTGACCTCCTCCATTATCAATAAGATCCTTCACAATCCCGTAACGCGGCTAAAGGGACGAGAGAATACACGTAAAGAAAGTTACTATATAGATGCCATAAGGGATCTCTTCGATTTAGAAGAATGAGGAAAAGGAAGGAGTGTAACCTTTTTTTGTTCCCTCATTCCAGTTGCCGGCCGCTTACTTCTTGTTGTCCGTTGTGAACTACACTTCTGCACCAAGCATTGGTGATAACCGTACCAGATTTTCATTGGATTACATGGGGTTACGACAGGGCCTTACGTACAACGAGCAACAAGAAGCAAGCAACCGGCAACAAACATGATCGTGGATGTTGAACATCAAACGAAAAAAGGTTACACTCAAAAGAAAAATTTTGCAATGAAAAGGATACTGACAATAGCAGGATCTGATCCGGGAGGGGGAGCCGGTATCCAGGCTGATTTGAAGACAATCGGGCTTTTGGGCGGTTTCGGGATGAGCGTTATTACGGCCCTGACCTCTCAAAACAGCATGGGGGTTCAAGATATATACCCTATCCCCCCAGAGTTTATAGAAAAACAGATGGATTCCGTTATTTCGGACATAGGTGTTGATGCTGCTAAAACCGGGATGTTAGTTAACTCCGAGGTGATTAGAGTCATTGCCGGAAAGGTAAAGGAATACTCTGTCGAAAAACTTATCGTGGACCCGGTCATGGTTGCTAAAGGGGGGCGGTCCTTGCTATCGGGAGATGCATTGAAGACCCTCGTCACCGAATTTCTACCCCTTGCCTTTCTCATTACACCAAACCTATCTGAGGCTTCGGCTATCTGTGGTATAAAAGTCGAAAATGTGGAGGACATGAGGAAAGCTGCCAGGGACATCCACAGTAAGGGAGCAAGATATGTCCTGATCAAAGGTGGCCATTTGTCCGGAAGTTCAATAGACATCCTCTTCGACGGGGAAGAATTCTTTGAATATGGATGTGAAAGGATACCCACCAAAAATACCCATGGGACCGGTTGCGTTTATTCAGCTGCCTTGGCCTTTGAGATCGCCGGGGACAACCCGGTTAACCAGGCAGTGGAGAATGCCAAAGGGTTTGTTACTACCGCTATCAAAGGTTCCCTTGCCCTTGGCAAGGGATGCGGCCCTGTCAATCCTTATGCTGTCTTCGCAAGGGATATTCATCGCTACGACGTGATTTCCCAGATCAAAGAAGCGGTCAGAGAATTGAAGGGAGAAAGGATAGGGCGCCTGATACCTGAAGTTCAATCAAACCTTGGTATGGCCCTTCCCTACGCATGCACGGTCCAGGATGTAGCCGCTGTGCCTGGTCGCATCATACGGTTTGGAGAGAGCATTAAAACAGTATCAGACCCTGAATTTGGGGCATCTCAGCATATGGCACGAATAATTCTGACGCTGATGAGGTACGACAAAGGGGTCAGGTCTGCCATGAACATAAGATACTCGGAGGCCATCGTTAAAAAGTGTAATGACTTGGGTTTTGAGGTGAGATGTCTTGACAGGAGGAAAGAACCGGACTACATTAGGAAAAGGGAAGGAGCATCTTTGGGATGGCTCATAGAAAGTGTCCAAAAGTCTGAAAACAAGATCCCTGATGTTATATATGATACCGGGGATGAGGGAAAAGAGCCCATGGTAAGGATAATCGGAAGAGATGCCAAAGATGTTACTCAAAAGGTGATAAGGATCGCAAAGTAGTATATAAAGAGGAAGAAAGTCTTCTATTTCTCGGCAACGAGTGTATATAGGGAGGGGGAAGTGACCCAATTATCAGAAGCTAAGAAGGGGATCATTACAGGAGAGATGGAGAAGTGTGCTTTCGATGAGAGCCTGGAATCGGAGTTTATTCGCAAGGGTGTCTCAGAGGGCAATATAGTGATCACCCAAAATAGGAAACATAGGTCGATTAGGCCTTTGGCCATCGGCAAGGGACTGTCGACCAAAATAAATGCGAATATAGGCACGTCTAAAGACCATGCGGATATCCAGGAAGAGCTTGAAAAGATGAGGGTCGCAATAAAAGCCGGCGCTCATACTATTATGGACTTGAGCACAGGCGGACCGGTAAACGAGATAAGGAAAGAGATCGTGAAAGAATCTACGGTTCCCATCGGCACTGTTCCTATCTATCAGGCTGCCGTTGAGACCATACAGAAGAAGAAAGAGGCTATCGTAAACATGACGGTGGAGGATATCTTCGGAGTGATACAGAAACACGCTGAGGACGGCATTGACTTTGTTACCGTTCACTGTGGAGTGACCCGTGAATCTGTCGGAAGGATCAAGAGCGAAGGACGAATAATGGACGTAGTCAGTAGAGGGGGGGCATTCCTCGTGGAATGGATGGCCTACAATAATAAAGAGAACCCCCTTTTCGAGCATTTTGATCGATTACTGGACATAGCAAAGGCATATGACGTTACCCTGAGCCTCGGAGACGGGCTCCGGCCCGGTTGTATAGCCGATGCAACGGACAGGGGGCAACTTCAGGAGCTGATACTCCTGGGAGAACTTACACAAAAGGCATGGGCCGAGGAGATACAGGTTATGATTGAGGGACCGGGGCATGTGCCCATGGACCAAATTGAGGCCAACGTCCTCCTGGAAAAAAGGCTCTGTCATGGCGCGCCTTTCTATGTTCTGGGTCCTCTGGTTACCGACCTGGCCCCCGGATATGACCATATCACCTCTGCCATAGGCGGAGCCATTGCCGCATCAGCCGGCGCTGACTTTCTTTGCTATGTCACACCTTCGGAACACCTGGGGTTGCCATCCATAGAAGACGTACGGGAAGGGGTTATTGCCTCAAAGATTGCCGCCCACGCCGCTGACATATCAAAAGGCGTGAAGGGGGCTATGGATGCAGATAAAAAGATGGCCATGAAAAGAAAAGCGCTGGACTGGGAAGGTCAGATCAAACTGTCCCTCGATCCAGATAAGGCCCGTGAGATAAGGGGGGATAGACAACCTGAGGACAGTGATGTCTGTACAATGTGTGGGGAATTTTGCGCAATTAAGGTCGCAGGTAGGGGCTTGAAGTGATTGTGACAACAGGTTACCGGGAGTAAAGGAGGTTATCATCCAAGTCAGGAAAGGGAGATGGGTATGACCCCGGAAGAACTTATCAACAAGGTTAAAGAGATCAAGAAGAAAAGAAGGTTAACACGGGGGAGACTCGCCAAACTAATCGGCGTAGATCCGGAGCATATCGCCTATATTGAGAATGAACGAGTTGGCTATGTACCCTTGCCAATCCGGAAGAAGATCGAATTTACCCTCGAAGATCTTGAGGATTTATAGTTAGGGACGTGGCCGAAATAACTTCCTCAAGTTGGCGCTCAGATTTAGGTCAGATTTGTTCGATCTGAAAATACAAAACCACAGGAATAGTTTTGCCTATTTCGAGGATTTTGTGTTTGAAGATCGGGCAAAGATGGCCT
>DAOWME010000225.1 GCA_030643245.1 Deltaproteobacteria bacterium | reverse complement strand
TCGATCTGAAAACACAAAACCACAGGAATAGTCTTACCTATTTCGAGGATTTTGTGTTTGAAGATCGGTCAAAGCCTGTCCTCGACCCCGATCGGGGGATGGCCTGAAGATGAGATGTACAAATGGGGAAGTTATTTCGGCCTCGCCCCTTATCTTATTTCGTATGTGTAGGTCCTCTTCCTTCCCCGCCTTTCGAACTCTATGTTCAGAGATGATTCATTCTGTAATTGTTGATAAACCTCAATGGCCTGTTCCGGGCTATCGATCGTCATATTGTTGATGTTCTTGATTACATCACCGTTTCTCAGCCCCATCTTGCCAATCAAACTCCCCGGTTTTATCTTGCTGATCTGAAACCCGGCAGGTTCCCCGGATACGTAATGCGGTTTTAGATTGAATTGGCTCATGAACTGTGTCAAATCGCCCATAGCACCAGTGACTGCTTCTCTATCCAAACGATACTTCGTGCCGCTGATTCTCTGCACGGATCCGGCGGCTTTTTTCTTTGAGAACTTGCGATCAGGCATGGTATCTTCATAGTCCATGAGCAGCGCTTCTTCCTGCCCATTTCTCAGTAATATAACTTTGTCCTTTAAAATTTTCACCAACTTTGCATCTTTAATCGTATCGTTTAGCCTGTAAAGATCTTGTTTCTTCTTGTCATTATCCTCGATTATGGCAAATGAATGCTTTGGATCTCCCGTTATAGTGCCTTTTAGTTCAAGCTTTAGATCTGTTGACGGCCGTTGCTCTTCTATGGTAGATAAATCTTTTCTTGGTCCCCCATTGCTTGCCCTGCCCGACGGGTTAAATATATTCTTGCTGCCAACGACCGAATAATATTCCAGGGAGTGTTTCTCTATGTTAGCCGGTTTCTTGATGTTATTCACAATTTTTATCCTAGGGGACACCTCCAGCAGGGATGACAGTATTGTCAGGAAGATGCCTGAGAGGGCCCAGACTACAAGGCTGACTATAGCAAGGTTAATGAGGAGAGAAAACCTTTTCAGGATCATCAACAACCCGGCACTCGCACTCTGTATGGCCATTAGTTGCATTTTTGAAACACCTTTGATCTTGATCGTTGCGGTTGTTCGGTCGTGTTACAAAGCTCTCATTCTTCGATTTATTTCCAGCTTTTCCAGGGACAGCTTTACTATATCCTCTGTCTTGTCTTTCTTCCTAATGTATCCTTGAAAGAATGCCTTGACGTCCGCTTCTCTTCCTATGCCGCAAATGGGAACGATTCCTCCGATGACCCTCTCGTAATGGGCCGGGTGCAACCTTTCAAGTTGAGTCAGGTTGGACAGATACCAATTCCACATGTGGGGTATGGCGTAAGGGTTGGCCGCCATAGAAGATATCGGGATGAACTTGTTCCTGTCCGGTACCTCCCCCAATACATATAGCTGGGCTTTCTCGATCAGTCTTTTCTCTTTGAAACTCCCCAAGGCCGACAATATATTCACCCTCTCATGTTCACTTTCGGTTGAATCAATCCTTTTCTTGAACCATCCCAGGGCCTCATCATTCCCGATTAAGGCTCCGACTTGCATGACGCTCTTCATTATATCCGGGTGGATTAATTTTCCTTTCATCAGTGAAGAGAACTTGGCAAAGGAAAATTCCACCACTTCTCTAGAACCATATACCGCAGCGTGCCATACAATTTGGTCTCTAAGTATTGATATGGTCTGTCTTTCGCCTGATTTTGGTTCATAACCGATATTTGAGAGTACACCACCGAGGAATGATTTGCCAAAAGCTGCAATCCTGTCTCTTTTGGTCCCTTCCATGATAAGGTATGCTTGGAATAAATTATTCGCGATACTTGTGAGAGGTAGGAACGCATCTTCATCTTTATAGCCGGAAAGAAATTCCAGGTACTCATCAATGGAGACATCTCCACGTGTCGCTAATGCATAGAGATCGTTTTGAAGTCCCCACCTGTCCTGTGGAGGCAATACTTTACTCAGCACTAGTTTACGGAGTTCATTCAGGTTGCTTCTTTCGTTATACTTTACCCTGTAAAATCCAGCCTGTCCATAATTTACTTTGTACGCGACTATATTTCCACTAGTATCAATACTCGTATCCCTGCTTTCCATAAGGGTTGTAATAACTCTTGAATCACCGTTATCATAGAAGACTCCAACATTAATCGGAACCAGCCATTCCTGGCCTGATTCAATCGGCAGGTAGGTAAACCTTTTCTGTGTGAGGATGAGCTTATCTCCGTCCTTTTCCACCTCAATCATTGGGAATCCGGGCTGTTCGACCCAACTCTTCATCATCTTGGTCACTGGTTTCTCTGAGGTTTCCTCAAGGGCTTCCCAGAGATGATGACTCGACGCACAACCGTATTCATGCTTCTTCAGATAGTGCCTGAGGCCGGTCTTGAAACTATCCCTGCCTATATATCCCTCTATATGCCTCAAGATGCTTCCACCTTTATTATATATGATGGGAGCGGTACTCGCATTAATTACTACATGTTCTCCTCCGGGGATTTCTATTGGAACTGTTTCGCGCAGGGCATCTCTTCTAAGGGCCTCATCGGTTTGACCGTGTAAGAATTTATCCCACGTGTCCCATTCCGGATGGTAGTGCCCCACAACTCTATAACCGAAATATGTTGCAAAGCTCTCATTGAGCCAGAGATACTTCCAATCTGAAGGGCTTACTAAATTTCCAAACCATTGATGTGCCATCTCATGGGCAATTACTTCGCATATCCGCTCCTGACCTGCCATCGATGTAATGTTAGGATAATAGAGAAGCAGATTTTCTCTGAATGTGATCGCCCCCCAATTCTCCATTGCCCCTGCAGCGAAATCCGGGACCGCTATTAAATCGACCTTTGGAAGTGGGTATTTTAAACCGTAGTAGTCTTCACAGAATTCTAGAGATTTTCTGCCAAAATCCAACCCAAACTCGGCGTACTTTGTCATCCCCGGCATCGTTACCGCCCGGACCAATACATCCCCTCTGTCCTCGATAAACTGAAATTCACCGACTCCGAAGAAAAGCAAATATGTGGACATCTTAGGTGTTTGTTGGAATTTTATTAACCTTCTTCCGTCACTTAAGTGTTTCTCTTCGGTTATTGGCCCATTCGATATAGCCACCATCCCTTCATCAACTGCGATTTCTACGTCAAAGGTTGCTTTCTTCACCGGATGGTCAAAACACGGAAAGGCTCTCCGGGCATCACTCTCCTGGAACTGTGTTACAGCCGCGTACTTCTCAGTACCCTCAATAGTATACTTACTCTTGTAAAAGCCGGCCATCCTGTCATTCAGCTCACCCATATAATCGATCTTCAAATTGACCATTCCTGCGATCTCTTTAGGAAAAGTTACTTTCAACTCTTCTTTCTCCGGATCCACAGAATAGGGGCAATCCACAAATTCACCATCCATCTTGGCTTTACAACCCCAGAATGCCAAGCCCAATGTATTCAATGCGATTTCATTTACAGGTCCGGAAGCTTCGATGGAGATTTCAGTACTTCCTGAGAACCTGAAACTCTTTAGGTCCGGTTCCAAGTGGATCTTGTAGTTTGCCGGATTTACATCATTCATCTTTTCTCCAAAGGATATTCCGTCCTTTCCTGACAAGCACCTCTATTCGAAACCACACCATGTCGTGATATTTTTTACAGGCTCTCTCGTGGTCTCCACCTTGTTTGCCGGGAAATCCAAATTAGGATGGCCGATAGCTATAGCTATCGTTATCCTTTTGGATTCGGGTATACTTACAAACTTCCTCAATACATCGGGGTACATTACCCCCTGATCCTCTATGCAGGTGCCCAGACCGTGACCCAACGCAGCAAGGCAAATGTTCTGCATCACAGCGCCCATATCTAGCAATGGTCCTGCTTCAGACAGGGATCTGTCTGTCAAGAGAATAATAGCTGCCGGCGCATCAAAGTAACGGAATCCCCGCTCCATCCATTGCGCTCTTTTTTCTTTATCCTCTCTCTTTATGTCCATGAGCTGGAAAAGCTGCTTGGCAAGTTCCACCTGCCGCTGTCTGTAGACACTATCAGAAGGCCATCCCACAACTGAATGTTCGGCGCGGGGAGACTCCCCGGCATTAAGCATTTCAACATTAGCCCTTCTGACGTCATCAAGAACATCTCCGGTGAGTACGATAAATTCCCATGGCTGCGTATTCATTGCCGATGGGGCGCGGGTGGCAACTTCAAGGATTTCTCTAATCACCTCTTTAGAAATCGGATCGGGCTTGAAGCTTCTGATGCTCTTTCGCACTTCAAGGATTTCTATAATCACCTCTTTAGAAATCGGATCGGGCTTGAAGTTTCTGATGCTTTTTCGGAGGCTTACGGCTTCAAAAATATCCATGGATATGCTCCTTTCTATAAATATGGTTAAAACTCTCGCAGGTTAAGACCTGCAGTTATTTCGGCCTCGTCCCTTAAGTATAATCGAAACGAGGCTGTGTGTCAATTCAACTGTACTTCAAACAAATTGGACCTGTGCAGTTACACAAATCCAGCGTCTTGAAGTGTCTCCGATGATTCAGTCAACAGGGTTGTGTTAAGGGTCGAGGCCGAAATAACTTCCCCATTTGTACATCTCATCTTCAGGCCATCTTTGCCCGATCTTCAAACACAAAATCCTCGAAATAGGTAAGACTATTCCTGTGGTTTTGTATTTTCAGATCGAACAAATCTAACCTAAATCTGAGCGCCAACTTGAGAAAGTTATTTCGGCCTCGACCCTAAG
>DAOWME010000278.1 GCA_030643245.1 Deltaproteobacteria bacterium | reverse complement strand
GTCGACGAAAAATCATAGTTTTCGTTGGCATTCCTCATAAAAGCTATAAAGTAGTTTACACTTTACTTGTATCGCTCCAGGTTTCAGGTGTCAGCGTTCAGACCTTGTGTCTCTCATCCCTGACACCTGACACCTGAAACCAAAAAGCATTGTGATGGTCAATTCTCATCAGCCCTGAATTTGTCTATTGGCGCTCGCATCCTTGAAAAGTGTAAACCGATAAATAAAGGATGCCCTCTCTTCTATGGATTTTTGACAGGTCCTTCTTGCGCAAGGTTAACCGGGAAAACACAGCCCACCATTAACACTTAGGGTTTGCCCGGTGATCTGGTCCGAAGCCTTTGATGCCAGGAACAGAGCAGCTTCCGCAATATCATTTGTAGTTATGGGGAACGGCTGTCTTTCCATGGCTCTCTTAAATATCTTTGCTGCAGGTCCGTGAAAGACGTTGTCCAGACTCGGCGTATCCCCGGTTACAGTAGTGGAAATCGTATTTATCCTTATCCCCCACCTGGCAATCTCACCTGCCAGAACCTTTGTGGTCATGACGAGGGCTGCCCCTGCCCCACCGGGCAGGGTTTCACCTGGCGTGGGCCAGCGGCCGGCATCGGTTCCTATGAGTACTATCTTCCCTCTTTTCCTTTCGACCATATGATCCAGGACCGCCCGGACACAATACAGCCTGCTGAAATACTGACTGTTGATAAAATCTATATACGTGTCAGGTTCAATTTCCATGAAGAAATTGGGGTTTGTAAGGACACCGCCACCGCTGACGATCAGTATATCTATCTGTGGCATTTTTACCAACGCACGATCCACCATTTCCTTTACTTCGCCATACACTGATATGTCGGCCTTCTCAAAGATGGCATCCCCTCCCAGGCCTTTTATCTCATTGACCGTCTCTGCTCCACGTTCCGGAATTCTTCCATTAATGATCACAGCGGCGCCATTCTCGGAAAATTTCAGGGCGATTACCTTCCCTATCCCTCCAGTCGAACCTGTTATGAGGGCAACCTTGCCCTTCAAATCCGTTCCCATCTCTTACCTCCCTTTAAATTAAAATCCTTCATCAATACTGCGTATTAGTCTGACAATTTCGTCCCGCTTTTCTTCCATAAGGTCACTGGACTTTGCTTCAAGGTTGAGACGCAACAACGGCTCGGTATTTGAAGGTCTCAAATTGAACCTCCAGTCAGGATACTCAATCGAAAGCCCGTCTATATGGTCTATCGTAGAATCCCGATACTTGTCTTCCAGGAGGTCAATGATCTTCTGCGCGCTGTTGACCGTTTTGTTGATCTCTCCTGAGACGAAGTATTTACTTCTGAGGGGTGACAGTAGTTGGGAAAGCGTACTTCCGGACACAGATAAGGCCTCCAACATCATCATGAAGGGTATCATGCCATTGTCCGCATAGAAGTTTTCTCGAAAGTAGTAATGAGCGCTCATCTCCCCTGCGAAGGCAGCATCTTCGCGTCTCATCCTGTCTTTGAAAAACGAGTGACCGCACTTATTGATGATTGGGATACCACCGTTTTCCGTGACCGTATCAATATTTGCCCATGTGAGCCTCGGGTCGAAGATTATCTTACTCCCCGGGTATTTTTTCAAGATTATCTTAGCCAGGAGGGCAGTAATAAAATATCCTTCAATGAATTCTCCAGCTTCATCGAAGAAAAAGCAACGATCAGCATCTGCGTCCCAGGCAACACCAAAATCAGCCCCGGTCTCGTCTATTTTGCTGATTGTCTCCTGACGATTCTGTGGGATCAGCGGATCGGGACGGCCTTTAGGAAAGTTTCCGTCAGGGGTAAAATTTATTTCGACTATCTCCAGGGGAATATCCCCGGTCAATCTTTTGACGACTTCTCCTGCCAGCCCGAAGTTAGCATTGGCCACGACTTTTAACGGGCTAACCCTGCCTATGTCGATAAACGACCGGACGTGATTCAGGTAGTCTTCCATAATGTCTTTCTTGACCGTTTCACCTTTTTTTTTCTCGACTATACCCTCAGATTTGAGGGCGATTTCCAGGATATCTTGGAGACCCGTGTCGGACGAGATCGGTATGGCCTTTTCTCTCACCACCTTCATCCCATTGTATTCCCTGGGGTTGTGAGATGCCGAAATGGTGATCCCTCCGTCAAACCCATACCTGGCTACAGCGAAGTAGAGCATATCAGTGGAGATGGTGCCTATATCTATTACATTGACCCCCGCATCGGTCATTCCCCTAGCTGCTGCCTCCCAGAGAGACGGAGAGGAGATGCGGACGTCTTTGCCGAGCACGACCTCTTTCGGCTTTACAAACGCCGCGTATGCCTGGGCGGTCCTGTAAACTGTTTCTTCATTAATTTCTGTGGGGTAGATCCCCCTAATATCATAGGCTTTGAATATAGCGCGATCGATATCAGTCATGGCTTCCTCCTCCCGTAATTGCGCATATTGAATTATCCATCCTTACTCTGCCCTTTCGCTAATATCTTTTCGATGATATTTATTTCTATTCCCCACTTTGGGGGTATTTTCGTACACTTTTTGACACTTTTACCCCACTTCTAATCTTTTTTATGATAGAGATACCGATTCTACAGATCAAGTATTAGGTATTATGAAAATTGTGATACATGTTCAGATATGGCATAGGAAAAAATGAAT
>DAOWME010000235.1 GCA_030643245.1 Deltaproteobacteria bacterium | reverse complement strand
TCTATTACATCCTCACGCAGGAAAAAATGTTCTTCCGCTTCAGGAATCGTACAAGAAATATCTAAGTTCCCCATGCCAGCCATGTCCTCCTTTTAATGGTTAAGATCTGGGAAAAAGCTCTCTTCGCCGCTCTTTCAGAAACTCCGTAAGTCCGGCAATATTCCACCGGAGATTAATTTTCCTTAATTTACGTATGACCCTTCTTGCCTCTTCCAGGAGGGCCTCATCATCGGTCTTGGAAATGGAAGATAACTTCATGGAGAGTTCCTTCATTTCCTCCTGCTCACGTTCAAGTCCTTCTGTCCTTGAGAAAAGACACTCGTTCCCACACCTGGGACACTCGCGGAGGTCGGCCTCTCCGCACGCGGGTCACCCGCCCATACTAAGAAACTTGAACTCCGTATACTCATCGGTAAAGCCGCATTTTCCGCATGTTAGATCCATCTTTGTTGCTCCTCCCGCACCAACAGTCACCAAGGAACGGCGCTGAGGAATTCGCCTTATTTCAGCCTTGGGTATAGACTTCCATATATTAAATTTCATTGCGTTATCGGTCGGAATCCTCGACGACGTACTGAAAATGTACGACTTACTCCGATTCCTCCCTCTGGCCTTGTGAAATTTAATATCTGAAAACCTATAGATCTATAGATCTATAGATCTCTCCATGGCTTCCTGATACTTTGGCCGAAGTCAGAATCAAGCCCAATCCAGCCAAGGGGGTCGGTGATTACCCGCCCACCGTAACTTCGGGCGCATGCTCCACGAAGAAGTCAACCACCGACAACAGTGCCTCATCTTCAAGCCCTTCCCCCACCGGGTAAGGATAGTCCATACCGAAGGCCTTGTATTTTCCGCCGGCATAGGGGTGGTAAGGTAAGAGGTCAACCCCCTCAACCACATCCCCCAGGCTTTTTATAAACTTCGCGGTGGCCTCCCAATTCTCCTGGTAGTCATTCCGTCCGGGAATGACAGGAATTCGTATCCGCATCTTTTTGCCCATGGCTGCTATGCGTCTGGCGTTTTCAAGGATGAGCTCATTGCCCATGCCCGAGTAACGCTTATGCTCAACCGTATCCATTAGCTTGATATCGAAGAGGACTATATCCGTATATTCGAGGACTCGCTCGTAGTCCTCCCATGGGGCGTGTCCACACGAATCAAGGGCCGTTCCGATACCTTCCTCCTTTGCAGCCTTCATCAGGGCTAAGCAGAAGTCCGGCTGGGCCATGGGCTCTCCTCCGGAAAGCGTCATGCCGCCCCCTGAATGGATATAGAACGGCTTGTCTTTGAGCACTTCTTCCATCACATCGTCCACGGTTACGATCTTTCCCCATACCACGAGGGCATCATACCTGCAAATCTTGGCACACTGTAGACAAGTGGTGCAGAGCGCCCTGTTAATGCGAGGTTTCCTTTCCTTGTCGAGGCTCAGGGCCCCGGTGGGACATACGTCCAGACACTCCCCGCAATCCGTACAGTTCTCCACATAGGGGATTACCTCCGGGAAACGACTCTTCCCCTCAGGGTTATGACACCATTGACAGTTAAGGTGACATCCCTTCAAAAAAACCGTTGTTCTGTACCCCGGTCCGTCGTTCATGCACATCTTCTGGATGTCAGTGATAATTCCGAATATTTTATTACCTTCCCCCATCTTCCTCTCCTCTTCTTCGTCACTTACTCCTTGTTTTCAAAGCCTGACCCGCCCAATGTTACATTCAACCCCTCGTCTTCGTATGGATCCATGAGTGGGTCCACCTCGGCCGGGTCAATGGCTTCATACGCATCCATTGGCCATTTGCGTCCAAGCCAGTTGTATTTATCCTGACACCAGTCGTGATAGGGGAGTAGGTCGATCCTTCCCAAACGGCCCGGCAAGCCCGCAAGATACTTGGCAACCCTTTCATGGTATTCGAAGGAGTCGCTGTATTCCGGGATAACGACAATCCGGAGCCAAACCTCGAATCCCTTTTCTAGAAGTTTGGAAAGATTTTCTAAAATCAACTTGTTGGGAACACCTGTCATCCTTTCATGTTCGGATGAATCAAGGTGTTTCAGATCGTAAAGGATGATATCCGATTTCTTGGAGAGTCCTTCGAGATCAGACCACGGGCAAAACCCCGAAGTGTCCAGACAGACGTGAAGACCTCTCGCCTTTGCGCCATCGAGAAGTGAATTAACGAATTCCAGATGGACCACAGGCTCCCCTCCGCTGATGGTCATTCCCCCTCCCGAGTTATCATAGAATGGCCTGTCCTGATCAACTTCGTCCAGAACCTCGTCCACGGACATGGGCGTGCCCACAATCTCCAGGGCGCCGTACTTGCAGGCATCCACGCACTTCATGCACATATCACAACGTTCCAGGATGATCTTATGATAGGTGGAACCCTCTGTTTGTGCTTCCTCAGGAGAGATAGGGGGGTTTATGGCATCTTGAGGGCACGCATCGAGACAAGCTCCGCACTGCACGCACAACCTTCTTCTCCAGTACAATTCCGCCGACAGTGATTGGGTCTCAGGGTTATGGCACCACTTGCACCGCAAGCTGCAGCCCTTAAGAAAAACATTGGTCCTGAACCCCGGCCCATCATTCACAGCAAATCTCTGAATCTGGGTAATCAAAACTTCTCTGGACATCTCAAGCCTCCCCTTTTTCCGACTCACTCATTCTTGCCCTTTTTCTTGAAGACTTTCCCCCGTAAAGGACCGGCGCCCCACACGCCCTCTCCGGTAAACTGCTCGCCTTCCTCCAGTTCGTCACAGTAATGGGCGAATTGACATTTCGGGCAGAGGCGATAGGAATTAGGACCCGCGCTATCTGCAAGATGAAGATACTTAAACTCAGCCTTCGAACCTTCGTAACCGCAATTATTGCACTTCAATACCATATCAATGTACCTCTCATAAATATGTAACCTTTCACACCACCTTTTCAAAGGGGGAAAGTGAATTGTTACTATAAAACCAATGAAGTGTAACCGTCTTTCCTCTGGTGGTCAACAACCACGACCATCTTTTTTTGCCGGTCCCAAGGAGAAACACAAGAAGGTTTCACTCAAAATATTAGAATCCCGTTATTAGGTGCCTGAACGAAAACCTCAATTTATTGCAGGTTGAGTTGCTCTCACTCGATTTTGTAAGGTTTATGTATCGTTCAGGTTTTGAATATAAAAGCATCACGATTTTTCGGCGTAGGTTATAGAGACCGGGGAGGTGCAGCGCCAGGGACTACAGATTAATCCGTTAGAGAGGGAGGTGTAACTGGTAAAAATTTTGTACCACACGCCGGATGATGAAGTATATAAAATATTAAGAACCATGTCAAGGGAAAATCATCACTTCCAACCATAGCGTCCACTTTGATGGTTCAATCAATAGAGTGCAGATACTTTCATCTACCTTGACAGAGATGAACTGAATTTGAATGCGGACGGGGACAAGGCATAGAGGCAGAAGGCAGAAGTGAAGTGAAGTGACATGAAGAAAAGCCAGACAAGATCATATGACCCTTTTTCTTTCACTGTCAGCGAATTCGGCAACAACCCGGAAGTGCTAAAAACCGTACCAATACAGTTACACTAAATGCAACAGAGATATAAAACCAATTAAAACAAGAAGTTAGTAGATTATTTCTAGAAAAGACATCAGGTTTGATTTTGGAGGGGATAGTGTCATGTCAATTGAGAAATGACGCATCTCGATTTTGTCATTCCCGCGAAGGCGGGAATCCAGGATTTTGTATTTGAAGATCGGGCAAAGATGGCCTGAAGATGAGATGTACAAATGGGGAAGTTATTTCGGCCACGTCCCCAAGGTCTTTGAAAAAAATGTAGGGCTCGTTCCCCGAACGAGCCCTTTCACTTGCACCTCATACCTTGTTACCTTAATCCTTGTACCCTATCGATGCCATACCGCATGTAACATGACCAGTTGCGGCAAAGGTAGGCCGGACCTTTATCACTTAGAGACAACACGCAACCTCTCCACCGTAAACATCCTCTGGTTGACCTTAGGGTTGTTCCAAAAGCTGGCGTATTCGTGTCCTTTGCGCGTTCCGCTACAGATGACCGAGGTGGCATGGTTTGTCTTGGCATCATACATCACATAACCACTAGTCCCACCGCAGAATCCCCGCTTGCCTTCTCCGAATTCCACGCAGCGAGGAATCACAAGCAACCCCTTCCAAGAATCTCCGCCCCGG
>DAOWME010000058.1 GCA_030643245.1 Deltaproteobacteria bacterium | reverse complement strand
CTTTGCCCGATCTTCAAACACAAAATCCTCAAAATAGTTCGACTATTCTTGCGGTTTTGCGTTTTCAGATCGAACAAATCTAACCTAAATCTGAGCGCCAACTTGAGGAAGTTATTTCGTCCCCGTCCCTAAGTAATGCAGCGATTTTCTGAGAGTCGATTCTATCATTTTTTGTTTTTGCTCCGTGTATGGCTTTCATATAGAGTGCATGGCCTAATACAAAAGGTATACCTTCTTCTTTACACAAGGTCGGCTATCCAGTACCAGGTAAAGATACATTCAATGGCAATGACAATATCTTCACAGTAGGGTGCGATGATTTTCAAGAACAGGTCAGGTTCAGTTTTGGGTCTTACATAACCTATCGTAGCCCAGATATTATTCCGCTTTTCCTAAGGCCACATCCCCTTTTCTTCGAGGACCGATCTCAATACCATCAAGGCTGAATTGGTGGCAGGCATGCCGCCATAAACAAAGGTTTGAAAAATCGTTTCCGCGATCTCTTCAGGTGTGCATCCGACATTTAAGGCAGCATGAATGTGCAACCTAAGCTCATCGCATCTGGAAAGCACGGTTAAAGATGCAATTGTAATAAGCTGCCTTATTTTGTGGGGTATTTTTTCTCTGGCATACATCCGGCCGGTAATGAACAAGGATAGATCCTTTGCGAGGTCTTTGTCGAATGATTTCCAGAGATCGAAGGGTCTTTCACCCTCAACCCCTTTAAAGTAGAGTTCCGCCGTCTTTTTTGTTTTTTCAACAACTTCTTTGTCCAAGATTTTTTCTCCTTTCTTTCATGAAACAGTATAGGCCAATCGATGTATTATCCCTGTCCGGTTTTTAGCCCTGTTGCTCCCCTTTCCATTGGGTGTTTTCCACGAGACCGACGACATGGCTGAGACGACCATCAATTTCATTCTCAAAACACCCAATGTATTCCTGCGATTAAAATCTTCGTCTTCCTTGACCTTGCAAAAAATATCTCATTTATGGATGGACACTAGGTAGTGTCCATCCATAAATGGACTTCTTGAGAAAAGGGCACGAGTTGGTTTCCAATTCAGAAATGAGCAATTATTTCTCTGAGCAAGGCCGCACGACGGTTTGCGCCGAGGCGTACATGATCGTACGTCGCAGGCGGAAACCTGAGGAGAACGCAGCTCAGGGGAAAAAGGGCCATTTCTGGATGGAAACTAAGTGGCTCCTTTCCAAAGGCAACGGGTTCGGCATTGAGCGGAACAGTGAAAGGGATGAAGACACACTCTCTGGAAGGTTTGAACGGGGATCTTTACGGACATGCCTCAAATCACCGCCTGGGCAGGCCACACCAGCCCACATGGTCTCAAGGAGCTACTATGAAACTGCATCACGTTGCATTGGTTTGTCGTTCCCGGGAAAACGCGGATCGATTCTTCGGAGGCATCCTGGGATTAAAGAAAATCAAAACCTCTGAACTCCAAGAGATGTTATCAGAACAATTGTTCGGTGTAACCCGGGGATGCGAAATGATTCTCTATGGAAACGATGCCTTCGCCATTGAGGTTTTTGTAGACAGTCTAACCCCTGACAAAATCGCTCCTTTTCTGCATCTTTGCCTAGAAGTGGCGGACAGAGAAGAATTTCTGGGAAGATGCTATGCGGCTGACCTTGAGGTAAACCAGGTTCAGAAGGGAGATTCGCTGGTTGTGTTCGTCCAAGATTATGACGGAAATCTGTATGAGATTAAAGAATTACCCAGGTAGTTCATGGTCCTGCCGCCGTTTCTCTGGTTTGTCCCGTAACCTAGGTGATGACCTTGAGATTCGGCTTTTTTTGCCCCCTGTTCATCTCCTCCTTCGCATGCAGTGCCACCAATAACGCTGCCCGGCAGATTACCTCGGGTCGCGGATCATCTTTCCAGAAAGTGGCCTCGTTATGTCCTTGTTGAATCATTTTTTGGACCACCATTTGGGCGGTCGAGATGTCCTCGGAATAGGACTGTAAAGGACAGTAAACGTTATTACCTTTGTCGTCAACAAATATTTCCATATCTCCAAAAATTTCATCCGATACAACCTTGTGTCCCATCACATCTTCGGCGACTCTAATATCCAACTCGTTCCCAGGTTTCATTGCAAAGATATCTTCCTTGTTCATATTGATGGTTCTCCCTTCCCAAGAGGTTCCCCTGTTCCTTTTATATCATCCCAGGTACTTTGCCCCAATCTCCTCATAGATCTCCTTGGCTCCTTCAATTATCTCTACAATAATCTCTTTAACGGAGTTGATCTCTTTGATCATACCTGCCACCTGACCGCTTACAAGAGAACCGTACTCAATATCACCATCAATGAGAGCGCTTTTAATCTTGCCCAGGCCTAGGGCTTCGAATTTTTCCTTTGATGTGATCCCCCCATCTTCTTTTTTCAGCCATTCTTCAGTCAGCTTGTTCTTGATCACTCGACACGTGGTGCCGGTTATCTTTCCAGTTACTACGGTATCTTCCTCAGATGCCTCAAGAATGGTCTCCTTAAACCTGGGGTGACAAATACATTCCTTTGTCGCCAAAAAGCGGGTGCCCATCTGAATGCCACAAGCACCCATAGCCAAAGCCGCTAAAAACCCCCTGGCATCACCGATACCTCCGCAAGCCACAACCGGAACATCGACTGCATCAACGACCTGAGGGACCAAAGGCAAGGTTGCTACAACACTACAATGCCCTCCTGCTTCAGTACCCGAGGCGACAACAACATCGGCACCTTCCGCTTCTACACGTTTGGCCAATCTTACAGTAGGGACCACCCCCAGAACTTTCACATGATGTTTGTGGAGTTCGGCAATTAAAGGCGCTGTTGGGTCTGAAAAAGCGGCGGCAACTATTGCAACCTCTTCTCCAATAATCGTTTTCAGCCTTTCCTTCATAGAAACCCCGGCAACTGGCACAATATTGACACCGAATGGCTTTTCAGTTAAGGCTCTGACCCTTTCAATCTCCTCCTTTAAATTCTCATCGGGCATATTTCCAGAACCTATCAGGCCTAAACCACCCGCATTCGATACCGCTGCAACCAAATTTGCCTCTCCGGCCCATGCCATCCCCCCCAGGATGATAGGATATTCGATGCCGAATAAATCACAAATCTCAGTATGAAACACATCCATAATCTCTACAACTCTCCTTTCGTTGACTTCATATTCATCTAAAAATAATGAGTGCCCAGAGCTTTTTAGGACTTTAGTAGTGATTTTGCGACGATCACTCTTTGAATCTGGTTGGTCCCTTCAAGAATTTGTAATGCCTTAGCCTCCCTCATCTTCAACTCTAAAGGGTAATCCTTCATATACCCGTAACCACCCAGTATCTGAACAGAATCAGTTGTCACTTTCATGGCGACATCCGTTGAGAAATATTTTGCCATGGATGCAAACCTCGCTGAATTCGTTTCCTCCATTTCCCCAACAGTCGCAGCACTATATGTAAGCTGTCTGGCTGCCTCAACTCCCGTAGCCATATCTGCCAGCATAAACTGAATTCCCTGAAAACTGGCTATCGGTTGGCCAAACTGCACGCGCTGTTGGGCATAGTCAACGGCATAGTCAAGGGACCCTTGTGCAAGACCAACGCCAAGGGCCGCTATCAGGACACGGGTATGGTTAAAAGACAGCATTGCGGTGAGAAAACCTTCCCCCTCTTTCCCAATGAGGTTCTCCGCATTAACACGACAATCATCAAATACGACTTCACATGTAGGAAGGGCGTGCATGCCCATCTTTTTTTCCAGCTTCTCGACGAGAAAACCTCTTGTACCCTTCTCCACCATGAATGCACTGATGCCCCTCATCCCTCCTTTAGGATCAGTCTTCGCAAAAACGGTCAAGACATCAACAACATTGGCCATACTGATGAATCTCTTCACACCATTTATTACATATTTATCCCCGTCACGAATTGCCGTGGTTCTCATTGAAGCTACATCAGAGCCGGCCCCGGATTCTGTGATACCTACGTTTATAAGGTATTCTCCTCGGGCCAGTTTATGGAGATACATATTCTTCTGTTCTTCCGTTCCTGTTTTCCTGATGGGCAAAGAACCAACATTATGCCCACATAAGATAACAGCGCAGGTCGCACTTGCCCGGGCAACTTCTTCAACTACCAAGGAGCACGTCAATAAATCCGCTTCCAGACCTCCATAAGCTGCAGGGAAGAATACGCTGAAAATCCCGTTTTTTCTAAATTCTTCGATGACATCCCATGGGAACTCTCCCTTTTCATCCCGCTCCACGGATCGAGGGGCTATCTTTTCGTCAGCCAATCTTCGTACTTGCTGGCGGAAGACCTGTTGGTCCTCCGTTAATCGGTACTGCATTTTTTATGCCTTTTAATTGATGCCGAATATTGTTAGGAAGTTACTCTTTTTTACATCTGCAGAGGGAAACACAGGGGCGGGGAATGCAGGGCTAAACAGAGAGCCAATACAGGTCACATATTAAATGATGGCTATTCTGACAGTATGGGAAGGGGAATACGAAAGTGAATACAGAGTAATATGTTAAATGTCGACTCTTCCAGTTGCAAAGTCTATCGTATGATTAATTATTACCACCTTTAGGTAAAAAATGTCAACCCCTTTTCAGAACTGACGCATGAATTCCTCCTCACCCTATCCCTCTATCACCAGGGAAGAGGGGAACTAATTGCTTGCCAAAGATGGACCGGGTATCAAGAAAGAATCAATGACAAAGGAAAGATGCTCAAGTAGATTTTTGAGTTGCTTTTCGAGAAATGAGAATTTCTAAAGTATATGTGAGAGCATTATGGACTACCTCAGCATAAAGACACTTGAGGACGATTCATTACCGGGGCTTGCGCTCCTTCGATCTCCAGGATGCGATTGATCGCATTTACACAGACGGGTAGAAAGCGACCGTAGAGTTTAGAACTTAGACAGCCCTGCGGCGTACTTCCCTTTCGGGTCAAGGAAGTCCCTGATCCCTTCACCGAGGAGGTTGAAACCTAGAACCGAAAGGGTGATGGCCATGCCCGGGAAGATCATGAGATGAGGTGATGTTTCCATATAGAGGTATCCCTCACTGAGCATGGCGCCCCATTCGGGAGTGGGTGGCCTCGCACCGAGACCTATAAAGCTGAGACCGGAGATGGAGAGTATGATGCTTCCCATCTCCAGAGATAGGAGTACGATAATCGGGGGTAGAATATTAGGGAATATATGCCTGAAGATAATACGACTATCCCTTGCCCCCAGCGCCCTGACCGCAGCAACAAACTCCCTTTCTTTCACGGTAAGGACCAACCCACGTATAAGCCTGGAAGGTCCGGCCCACCAGACGAAAGACATAGCCACCAATAGGTTGATAAGACCAGGGCCAAGCAAACCAACTATGGCTATTGCGAGGATGATCGCAGGAAATGCTAGGAAGATATCCACAACCCTCATCATCGTTTCATCTGTCAATCCCCCGTAATAACCTGATATGCAGCCGATCACAGTCGATATGATCAAGATGATAACAAGTACTATAAAGGCCAGCCCCAGAGTGTACCGTGTGCCATGAAGGGTACGGCTGAGAATGCACCTGCCCAGATGATCCGTTCCCAGGGGATATGCGCTGGTAGGGTTCATCAATCTGGCGGTCAAGTTCACCCGGTTTGGGGGATGAGGAGAGATCAAAGGCGCAAGGATGGCGATAATCATGAAGATGAGGATGATTCCCACCCCTGTCAACATCAGCTTACTCATTCTCACCTATCCCTTTTCAGCCTGACACGAGGGTCTATCCATGTGTATGTAATGTCCACGAGAAGGTTTGTCAAGATATATATCAGCCCCATGAACAAGACGACCCCCTGAATGACCGGAAAATCTCTTTCAAAGATCGAATCGACCACGAGCTTTCCCACACCGGGCCATGCGAATACTGTCTCTACAATAACCGCGCCGCCAAGAAGGTTCCCAAAACTCATCCCAAAGAGGGTGATTATCGGAAGGAGGGCATTCTTCAACGCATGCCGGGTAATGACCCTCCAGCTCCGAATGCCCCTGGCGTAGGCAGCTTGAATATAGTCCTGGCTCAAGGCCTCGAGCATGCCGGCGCGAATAAATCTTGAGTAGATCGCAGCCATACCCGAACCAAGGGTAATTGCCGGCAATATCAAGTGGTTTAAACCGCCCCGGCCTATGACTGGAAATATCTCCATCTTCATCGAAAAAAGATAGATCAGAATCAGACCCAACCAAAAGCCTGGCAGGGATACCCCCAGAAGCGCCGCTATCCTGCTCGCGTTATCTACAAGCCTATCCCTGTATATGGCGGAAAGCACCCCTGCCGGGAAGGCAACTATGAAGATGAAGATGATGGCTGCGAGAGAAAGCTCCATGGTAGCCGGCAGACGATAGAGGATTTCTTGGGTTACAGGTTCTCCCGTGCGGTAGGATGTTCCCAGGTTCCCGTGCAGCGCCTTTCCAAACCAGTGGATATATTGGAGACACAGGGGCTTATCCAGCCCCAGCTCCGTTTTCATGGCCTCAACAGCCTCTCTTGTGGGGTTGACCCCACTTCTGCTGAGGGCCATCTCAGCCGGATCTCCCGGTGTGATACACAAAAGCCCAAAGGTGATGAGAGAGAGTAGAAAGAGAACCGGGACTAAAGAAATGAACCTACGTAGAATATAAGATCTCATGAACCGGCTCAATGAATTTTTATCCACGTCTCCCCGAGACACGGTCTGAAAAAGGCGTCCAACCTCAGTCCTTGCACCCGCTTTTTACAGGCATAGATCGCCACATCATGGAAGAGGGGGGTTAGGGGAAGATCCCGTGCAATGATTTCCTGAAGCTGATCGTAGGTCTCTTTTCGTCTCTCCGGGTTCATCTCAGACCGTGCCTCTTCGATCAAATCATCGGCCACCGGGTTTTGGTATCCGATCCCCCGGTCCACGTTGAGTTGACCCTTAGAATGCATCCACCACGAAAAGAAGAAATCAGGGTCGCCCGTCATCAACGTGTAAGGGCAGAGTGAAATATCAAAATTACCCCTTTTGAGGGCGTCCTTCCAAGCCCCCATTTCGAGCATGTTGATCTCCGCATTTATCCCGATGTCTCTGAGATGGGCCTGAATCACTTCCGAGACCGGCCTATATGGCCATCGCTTCGCCAGACCCGCATTGACCACCAAAATAACTTTTTGTGAGTGTTTTGAAGTATTTTCTGTCGGTCTTTCTGCTATTGCGGAACCCTCGAAAAGCTTAGTGGCCTTGCTCATCCACACTTGAGCCAGGGGACTGAAAAACTCTCTTGCAGGGAGGGCGTATCCCC
The DNA here is from genome assembly GCA_030643245.1 of Deltaproteobacteria bacterium. Classification (GTDB taxonomy): domain Bacteria; phylum Desulfobacterota; class UBA8473; order UBA8473; family UBA8473; genus JAUXHQ01. Next base: position 5,971 of record DAOWME010000058.1, on the reverse strand, counting down.
CAAAAATCGTTTGAACCATCTCCTCACGATCGACTGTACGACTCACTGCCTGACGCAGCCCCTGAGAGGAGAACGGCAACCTCCGCGTATTGAAGAGAAGATAATGGGTTGTGGCAACCTCTTGCTTGAATATCTCTATGTCTCCATCCCTGTCCAAAAGGGGGACCTGTTCCGGCAGGATACCTCCTATGTCGACTATGGCATCGATCTCACCGGCTTTCAGGGCCGAGACGCGTGTGGAAGGGTTGGGGATATACTTGTAAACTATCTCTTTGAGCATCGGAATGCCGAGGTAATACCTCTCGTTCCTGACAAGGGTTATCGATTCCCCCTTTCTATGCCCTTTCAACATGAAAGGGCCGGTTCCCAAAGGCTCTTTGATGTTTCCCTTGTAGTCGAAGCTTTTCAAACTGAACATGGGGCTGCCAAAGTAGGAGAGTCTCGATGGAAAGACCGGATCCGGGGTGTGCAGGAGGAAACTGACGGAGAATTGATCTACTACCGCGACCGACTTGACATTCCTGTATACACCATAGAGATCAAACCTCGGGTTCCTCATCCTCTCTATGTTCTTCACCACCACTTCCGCATTGAGGGGTTCCCCATCATGAAAAGAGACATCCTTTCTAAGGTGAAAAACCCAAAGACGTCCGTCTTTTTGCGCTTCCCAGTTCACCGCCAACAGCGGCCGAACCTCAAGCCGGTGGTCGAGGCCGGTCAACCCCTCCCAGACATTGAGGCTCCCGTGGAGAAATATCGGGGACGATGGGCCGAAGTAGAGGTCTCGCCCGACCCCGATAGTAAACCTTGACGATGCTCCGGGTTTCTCCTTCCCGTTGCAGCAGGAAAGCAGAGAAAGCAGCAGAAGCAGGCCGACGCACGGGATAACCGTTCTTTTTGTCTTCGTTAATCTACTCATCTCTGAGCATCCTTCAGAAAAGCCATATAGTAGTTTACACTTTTCTAGTATCGCTCCAGGTTTCAGGTGTCAGTGTTCAGGTTTCAGGCCTAGTGTTTCTCTTTCCTGACACCTGACATCGAAAAGCCATGTGTGCGGCAAATATCATCACCCCAGGATTTGTCTCTTGGCGACTGCATCCGATACCCCGGCCCTTTCCCCTCCGGCGTGTGGAGAGAAAGGGCACGGTAGGAAATGCTCCCTTTCCCTTCGGGGCGGGCCGGGGCGGAGAGGCTAGAAAGTGACCTTCATTTCCAGGAAGAATACCCTGCCAGGATCCTCATATATATAGAAAGTTCTGTATTCTTCATCAAAGACGTTGTCTACGCTTGCTGAAAGATCGATGGACGTCATGCAACCCCTTTTCATCCTGAAGCGCTTGGTGGCCTTCAAATCAACGACAAACGATTCTTCCATATACCTCTTTTCACCGGAAGGGGTATATTTTATGTTGTCGTCGTTTGTGTGTTGATCATCGAGATACCTGGCAAATACGCTTGCGGTGAAATTGTCCTCTATCCCGTAAGTTATGCCGAGATTTGCTTTGTGTTTCGGGCTGAAGGGCAGCCAGTTGTCTTCCTGATCCGGATCGGACGGGTTCTTATCGATCTTCGCCTTGTTCCAGGTATAGTTGGCGGTTACGAGCCAGTGTTGAAAGAGATGCATGGTGACGTCAAGCTCAGCGCCATAAGATTTTGTCCTGCCGATATTCCTGTTGATCCATACATCATCCGCGCTGAACCAAGACAGGATCTTATCATCGGTGATGTTGTAAAAACCGGTAACCTTCGCATTCACGGTATCCCCGAACCACTGTTCCAGACCGAGTTCATACGACTCGGTTTCTTCCGGTTTAAGGTTGGGGTTTGCCACTCTTTGATCTCCGCCCCAGGTCGTATCGTCATAGAGTTGTCTCGGAGTGGGTGGCTTAAAACCCATACCGTAATTTGCCCAGATCGAGGTCTCGTCGGTAAGGTTGTACCTTACACCCAATTTCGGGCTCCAATCGTCGTCCGTGCGATCCCCGGGGTGCGGATCCGTATAGTTGCTGAACGTATTATCAAAATTCTTCCATTCGTCATATCGAATACCAGCCGTGATGATGAGTGAGTCTACCGGTTTCCACACATCCTGTATATACCCGGCCCCGGTCCTCACCTTATACTTGTTTTCTTTTGTGTAGGCCCCTGTAGTGGAACTGCGATAATCCTGGTCGGTTTCCTGACGATTATAGAAGAAACCGACTGTGATGGTGTTTCCCAAACCAATATCACCGGTGAGCTGTAATTCAAAGGGGGTCTCGCGGTAATCGGTAAATCGTCTTTGCCTTTCATTATAGTCGGTGCCTCCATCGTCAAACCGGTGCAAAAGGTCATCATAAAGGTACCCCAGTGAACCCTTAAAGGAAAACCTTTCCCCTACACATCGGTCATAGATCAAGCTTGTAAAATGTCTATCCCAGTCGCCGCCGTGATTGGGACGCCCCCTCGTGTATTTATTATTATGGAAATTATAAAAGACCGACAATTGGGAGTTATCACTGAGCCTGTAGTCCGTGTTGATAGAAAAGGCTTTCTTATCGTAGTCGCATTCGTCAATCATGTGTCTACTGGAATTGACGTTGTTCCGTACAACATTCCTACCGTTAGATTCCTCATAGTTCCCTGCAAGCGAGAACCCGAACTTGTTGATACGTCCGTTTGCCGTGGCGCTGAAGCGATAAGTATCGGAACTGCCAGCGCCGGCGCTGACCGTGCTCTTGAACCCTTCTTTACCTTCCTTGGTGATAATATTGACAACCCCGCCTGTGGCATTGGCGCCGTAAAGGGCTGATGCAGGTCCGCGAACGAACTCGATCCTCTCGATGTTCTCGGGAGGTATGGCCTGAGTAATCTCCCAGTTTGTGGGAATCCCGTTGACCAAGACAACCGTTGCGTCACTGCCCACACCCCGGATATTGGGGTAAGCTGGAAAAGGGGAGTAGGCGCGCCGGAGCGTAATACCCGCTACCGAGCGCAACACATCTCCTATGTCGCTGTTGGGAAGGTTCTGGTTTTCGATCTCTTCCGAAGTAATGACCGTGACTGAGGCAGGGATATCCCTTACCGACGTCTCGTACTTCGTGGCAGTAACGACCACATCACTCAGTTTAGTGACATCGCCGTCCTCCGCCCAGTCAACCGCAGGCAGCGCCAGCATAAAAATTCCTGCTAATCCAATAATTAATTTCAACCTTCGCATATCAAAATCTACTTTCTCGTCATAGAAGCTTACCCATTGTACAAATGGGCGGATAGAACTGTTGCCCGCTTTGACAACAAACCCGCGTTATGATAGAAAGGAGAACAGAGTCTGGTGGTTTTTTCATACCAGATCTCACCGGAAGGCAGATTCCTTTTGGTCGGGGACTGCCTTCCACCTCTTTACAACCCTGTTCTCCTTTCTTTACCCTTACCAAATAAAAAAGCCATGAGGCCCACAGATCCTGATTTCAATCAGGATCGCAGCCTTCATGGCCTTATTCTTCTTTCCTCTATTTGAAAAACAGGGGCTCTTACCCGCCGCGGTTCCTCGCCTTCGTGGCAAAAAACCTTGAGGTTCTTCAGAACCACTGTTATCTTGAGCACCCTTAACTCCGCCATTATAGACTTTCCAACCACCATGTCAAGGAGAAATTCCCCGATAATCATAAGCCTTCACACCTTCCCTTCCCAAAATAACCAGTATGGGTGATACCAGCACAGATAGGGATAACCCCTCTCCTTTCTATCAGACCGCCACAGGTGTATCTCTACGCCTTTTTCACCCTGCAGAGAAATCCTCTAAACCCCGGGAAGCCACTTATCGGGTCAAGAGCTGAGTCGTCAGTCAGTTCATTGACATTCGCGTCCGTCCATCCGTGCGACATGGCTACCGTCCCGGCGTTGAGAGCCTGAACGAGGGCAGCTTTCGCCCTTATACTGCCCCTGGGTGAGGTTATGATCACAGTATCCCCTTGCGTGATCCCGAAAGTAGAAGCATCAGAGGGGTTTATCTCAACAAGTGGATCCGGGAACTTCGCCCTAAGGGAAGGAAGGTTTCTAAACTGGGAATGGAAGTAATAAGGAACTCGGGCGCCGGAAGTCATGACCATCGGATACCGGGCAAACAGTTCTTTATTGGCTGGTCCCTCATGCGGCTCAATGTAGGTGGGAAGCGGGTCGTAACCGTCGTTCGCGAGGGCCTGGGAGTGAAATTCAATCTTTCCGGAGGGGGTGCGGAACCCGTCTTTTTCGTATTTCTTGTATACGGTTTTTGCGTGGTAATCAACCCCGGGGAAGTTTTCCCTCAGATGTGAAGCAGTTACGTTAATCGGGGAAAGGTGCTCGTCTATGGCCTCGTCCAGAGTGGTCCAGGGGAATTCTTTTGTGTACCCCATCTTCTTGGCGAGCGCGAACCAGAATCTCCATTCCGGCCAGGCATTTCCCTGTTCGGCTATAACCTTGGGGGTCATATATATCCGGTCTCTCACTTTAAAATTATCCCTTTCGAGGAACGAGGCGGCCGGCAGGAAGATATGGGCCATTCTGGCGGTCTCCGTCATAAAAAGGTCCATGACTACCATCAGGCCGAGTTGCCTGTAGGCCTGTCTCTGGTGCGCAGAGTTGGGCCCTGTGATAATCGGATTCCCGCCGACAACTATGAGCGCCTTGACCGGATACGGCCGTCCTGTGAGGATAGTCTCGGGCAATACATTCGCAGTCACCATCTTTCTCGACTTCCAGATAATCGGGTATGTCTCCGTGCTAATTCCTTTGAAGGTGATTGCCCTATGGTCCATCAGTTCCATATCGACAAGCGGTGTCTTTTTCCCGTGAACAAGGGCTCCACCTTTCACATCGATATTTCCGGTCAGGGCCTGTAAGAGCATAACCGCCCGGATTGTCTGCACGCCGTTGGTATGCAGCTCCAAGGCATTGTCGGAGTCGATGCATGCAGGAGCATTTGTGGCATATGTGGTCGCCGCATTCCTGATGTCACTGGCTGATATTCCTGTTATGGTCTCCGCTGCCTCCGGCTTATACCGATCCACAAGGGTCCGAAGCCCGTCAAACCCAACACTGTATTTTTCAACAAAATCCTTATCGTAAAGGTTATCATACAGAATTACATTCATCATGGAAAGCGCAAGGGCGCCGTCGGAGCCCGGTCGAGGTCTCAGATGTATATCAGCCATCTTCGTCATGGGGTTGGACCTTGGGTCGATGCATATGAGTTTCGCCCCATTTTCCTTGGCCGGCAGGATTCTGTGGAACCACTCAAGGAATGCTGATGCGGATTGATTGCATCCCCACTGGATCATACATCTTGTGTTCTCATAGTCAGGCGAAGTACGGCCAATACTGTAATCTTTGGCAAGCATGGTGCCTATGTAGCACTGACTTCCGCAGCCCGTAAAGTTCGGAGTCCCATAAACGTTGCTGAAACGTCTCTGGAAATACCGGTAGAACCATGAACGCACTTGGCTAACGCCGTAATGGAAGACAACGGATTGCGGCCCAAGGCTGCTTTTCAGTTCAGACAATTTCGTAGCGATGGTGTCGAGTGCCTCATCCCAGGTGATGTCTACCCATTTATCATCCCCGACCCTCTTTTTGGGATTGAGGATTCTGTCAGGGGCATGTACAAGCTCGGGTGTTGCAAGACCCATGTCGCACATGAAACCCTTGGTTCGTGGATCATCGAGCCACGGGGCTACAGCAAGAACACGGTTGTCTTTGACATATGCCTTCATCCCGCAATCCGCCCCGCAGATGCCGCATCTTGTCACTACGGTCTCAGCCCCGGCCAGGGGATCAATCTTCTCCCGGCACCCGGCCATGATACCGGTCCCGCCAATGGCAACCCCAATACCCGCGAGTTCAAGCAGTTTAAGAAACTCACGCCTCGTATATCCTTTTGCCATCTCTTCAGTGATTATTATTCTCTTTTTCATAGCCGGCTCCTTATTGGCACTAATTATGGAAATTTATT
>DAOWME010000136.1 GCA_030643245.1 Deltaproteobacteria bacterium | reverse complement strand
CTTTGCCCGATCTTCAAACACAAAATCCTCGAAATAGGCAAAACTATTCCTGTGGTTTTGTATTTTCAGATCGAACAAATCTGACCTAAATCTGAGCGCCAACTTGAGGAAGTTATTTCGGCCACGTCCCTAACCTTTTATAGACTTTCAGATATCTATTGATGAAAACCAGACAAGAAGAGAGGGAGGAGTAATTGAATGTCAAAAGAAATCTCGTTAGACGGTAAGGTGGCGATAGTAACAGGTGGAGGCAAAGGAATAGGAAGAGCCATAGCCCTTGGGTTGGCCAATGCCGGAGCCGATGTGGTGGTATGCAGCCGAAGTCTGCCTGCTTTGGAAAGTGTTTCCGAAGAGATAAGAAAGCTGGGGAAAGATTCGATTGCTGTGGTGACGGATGTGACGAAGCAGGAGGATATTGAAAAAGTTGTAACAGAAACAAAAGAGAAGTTTGGGAGGATTGACATACTGGTAAATAATGCGGCTACTAGCTACATGAGGCCCTTGATGGATCTTCGGGAAGAAGGCTGGGATACGATATTCGACACTAATCTCAAGGCTGTCTTCCTACTCAGCAGGGAAGTGGCTAAGGTCATGATGGAACAAAAAGGTGGAAGGATCATAAACATAACAACGGTCGGGGCGGAAAAAGCTGAGTTTGGAATGGGGGCCTACAGTATAAGCAAGGCAGGGCTTAAGATGCTTACCAAATGTATGGCTCTGGAGTGGGCACCGCATAACATCAATGTAAACGCGGTTGGCCCGGGTCTGACAAGGACTGAATTCAGCAAGCCCCTGTGGAGCAATCCGGAATTATCAAAGAAGATCACCAGCACTATACCCCTTGGTCGCATTGCCGAGCCCGAAGATATCGTGGGGGCCGTTGTCTTCCTCGCTTCAGATGTTTCATCATACATTACAAGTCAATCGATTTATGTGAACGGGGGATCCTGGTCTTAGGGTCTGTCATGAAATAAGGGACGGGGACGAAATAACTTCCTCAAGTTGGCGCTCAGATTTAGGTTGTGTCCATCCAGAAATGGACTTCTTAAGAAAATGGGCACGAGTTGGTTTCCAATTCAGAAATGAGCAAATTTTTATCTGAGCAAGGCCGCACGACGGTTTGCGCCGAGGCGTACATGATCGTACGTCGCAGGCGGAAACCGGAGGAGAACGCAGCTCAGTGGGAAAATGGCCATTTCTGGATGGAAACTAATTCTGGATGGAATTTTTGGCGTCCTTCATTTATCGGTTTACACCTTTCAAGGATGCGAGTGCCAATAGACAAATTCCGGGCTGTTGATAATTGTCCATCACATGGATTTTCGGTGTCAGGTGTCAGGAAAGAGAAACACGAGGTCTGAAACCTGAACACTGACACCTGAAACCTGGAGCGATACAAGAAAAGTGTACACTACTTTTACTCCCCTCTGAATTGGAAACTTCTTAGCCTCCATTTTCTCAGAAGCTCATTTGTTGATGGACACTAACTGGAATTGCCCGGCATGGGTAATTTAGACTTTTTAGACTTGACAAATTATCAAATAAGTTATTATTTAGAAATATAATCTTTTAAATACCCCCCTCAGATCTTGGGGGAAAGGAGTATATAATTGAAGCTCGACCTTCATACTCACTGTTTCGAAGCTACAGGTATGATACTTCATCCTGATCAGGATCTAATCAGAGAGATCGTCGAGAAGGTGGAAAAGCGAGGGTTGGATGGGATAGCTATTACCGAACACGATGATAAGGAATATGGGTTTTGGGTGAAGAGGATAGTTGAGGAGGACCTTGACAATCGGATATTGATAATTCCGGGGAGGGAGGTAACGGTAAAAGAGATGGGATGGGCGGAGATGGTGGAACTGTTTCTTCCCAACGGTTCTGTATTTAGATTCCTGCCTCATCCCAGCTATCCTTACCCGGGGGACAAGGGGTTCGACTATGATACGAAACTGCTCCAGGGTATAGAGATAGGAAACGGCCTTCACGGTGGCCAGATCAACAAGGAAAAGGTGGAGGAGGTGGCCAAGACGTATAACCTTGTGTTGTTAAAAAATAGCGACGCCCATAGCCTTGATGACATAGGTTCATTGTATACCGAAATCTCGTTGGAAGAACTCTCTCTGTTATCGAAGGGTATATTTGCATGATAAGGGGCGAGGCCGAAATAACTTCCTCAAGTTGGCGCTCGGATTTAGGTCAGATTTGTTCGATCTGAAAATACAAAACCACAGGAATAGTTTTGCCTATTTCGAGGATTTTGTGTTTGAAGATCGGGCAAAGATGGCCTGAAGATGAGATGTACAAAGGGGGAAGTTATTTCGGCCTCGCCCCTAAGGTAACTTTTCAAAAAGCCGAGGTGTGAGCCGCACAGGGGGGGTACCTTCTTTCACAGAAGCACCCCACTGCGCGTAAGTATAATTAATCACCACTGAGTTTTTGGAAAGCTACTGACTAACCTGGTATTGGCCGAAGGGCCAGTCTCTTAGGAGGTGGAGCATGGCAACAAAAGTGACAACCCCGGGAAAAAAGAGTCTGGAAACCACAGCGGAGATAAGTAAGGCTATCAAAGCTTACTACGGAGGGGTAAAGGTAGCGAAGGAGGAAGGCAAACCTATAATCTGGTCGTACGGATTGACGCCTAGAGAAATCTTTCATGCTCTGGATGCGCATGTGATCTACCTGGAGCATCTGCCGCTTATGGTGGGGGCAAAACAACTATCAGGCCATTACATACAAGTGGCGGAAGAGGAAGGGTTTTCGAGAGATGTCTGTGCATTCCACAGGTGTTTTCTCGGGTGCGCGGTTGCCTCGGAGAGGGACCCGTATCTCGACCAGTTTTTCGTTGACCCTGACATTATAATAGCCACTAATCTTCCCTGTATGTCTGAGTCCAAGTCCTTCCTGTACGCGGCTGATTACCACAATGTTCCTTACTACTTCATTGACGCTCCTATCAACACTTGGGGCCAGGATATCCCCGATTACGCCATTGAGTACTATACGGGGCAGTTGAAGGGGGCCCTCGATTTCATGTCTGAACATGGGCTAGGCACGGTGGACTGGGACAAACTCAAAGAAGCCGTTAGCCTTTCTAAGAAGCTCATCCTGCTCTGGAACGAAATAGACAAGTGCAGACAGGCTGTGCCTACACCCATGGGCACAGTCGATGGCCTCACTGCTGCGTATCCGCTTATCCAATTACCAGGAACCCAGCTTGGTGTTACGCTTTTTGAAAGGTTACTCAAAGAGCTGAAGGGGAAGGTAGAAAGAGGAGAGGGCATCATTGACGACGAGAAGTTGAGGTTACTATGGTTTGGAGTACCACCTTTTTACAATATGGGGCTTTTGAACTATGTGGAGAAATATGGCGCTGTTGTGGTAAAGAGTATGATAGAGTATATAGCAGGGGGGGCATACGACCCATCTATCATGAATCCGGATAAGCCGCTGGAGAGTCTGGCTTATAAAGCGCTTGTTGACATAGTCAACCCGACATCCGAGAATATGGTGAATTTCATTAGGAGGACTGTAAAAGACTTCCATATCGATGGGGTTGTAGGGGTTGTCAAGAGGAGTTGCGGACTCTTACCGGGATATATGAGACCGGTCAAAGATGCTGTGTACGAAGATAGCGGCGTGCCGACAACAATCTTTGACCTCGATGGTTTGGATATAAGGGAATACGACGATGCAACTTCAAAGGCCAACCTTGATTCGTTTATCGAAGCCCTGCTGGCAAGCAAAAGGAGGTAACCAATGACAACTATGGAAAGGATTATGGGCATCTTTGACGACCCCGAGCAGATAGTAAGGGATTTGAAGGCCAAGGGGAAGAAGGTGATTGGATATAGATGTTTATATGTTCCAGAAGAGATAATCCACGCCGCCGGCATGTTACCTTACTCTACCTTTGGTACTCCCGAGCCCATTACAAAGGCGGATTCCTATTTTCAACCGTGCGCCTGTGAATTCGTCAGGAACATATTCGATCTTGGTCTTGACGGCAAATTTGATTTTCTTGATGGTCTGGTATTATCAAACACCTGTGATGCTGTGCGACATCTTAAGAATATGTGGACTACCTACATAGGCTCGGTACCGTGTTATATGCTTAACAACCCGCAGAAGATGTACGATGAATCAGCATTCAAGTTTTACCGTCACGAATTGGAAGGATTTAAGAAGACGATGGAAGATCTGAGCGGTAACAAGATATCGGACGCGTCGCTACGGAAATCAATAGATCTGTATGATGAGACAAGGAGGTTACTCAAGGAACTGAATGAGTTAAGAAAAAGAGATGTCCCGCCCATTTCAGGGGCTGAGGCCTTAAGGATATCGATGGCGTCCATCCTGATGCCCAAGGAAGAGACCAACGCGTTGTTGCTGCAGCTCATCGATGAAGTGAAGACAAGGGAGATTAAAGACGCAGACGGTCCTAGGATTATGGTTACGGGAAGTATTATTGATAATCCCACACTAATTGAACTGGTGGAAGATATGGGCGGGGTCGTGGTGGCTGATGACCTCTGTACGTCGATGAAATACTTCTGGTATCAAACGAAGCCCAATGAGGACCCTATGGATGCTATTGTCAGATTTAACTTAGAGAGGTCCGTATGTGCCTGTATGCATCCCTCGGAAGAGAGGTATGATTTCCTTCAGGAGGTTATAGGGGGGTTTGCTGTTGACGGTATTATCTATTTCAACGTTAAGTACTGTCATCCTTTTGTGTATGAGTCCGCAACTTTCAGGAAAAAGCTTGAGGAAGAGACACCGGTATTGGCATTGGAGGTAGACCACAGCCTCTCAGGACTGGGACAGTTGAAGACCCGTGTCCAGGCCTTCATAGAGATGTTGTAAAGGAGTAGACTATGATAACGGCAGGGATAGACGTAGGATCTTTGGCCACCAAGGTCGTACTGTTGAATGAAAACCAGCTCATGTCGCATGAGGTGTCGGGCACCGGGGTTGATGCGACGGAGGCTGTTAAAAAGGCGATGGATACAGCCTTGGAAAAGGCAGGTATCTCTTTCAAGGATATAGAATCCCTTGTGTCTACGGGCGCCGGTAAGAAAAAAGTCCCCTTTGAGTCAGCGCAGGCAACAGAGATTATATGTGACACAAAGGGAGTTAGTCATGTTTATCCGGGAGTGAACGGTGTTATCGACATAGGTGCGGAGAATTGTCGGGTCATAAAATGTGATCAGGAGGGCAACATCATTGATTTTGCATTGAATGATAAATGTGCCTCGGGCACAGGCATTTTTCTCGACGCAATGGCCAAAGCGCTACGGGTAAAACCCGAAGAGATGGGGGAACTCTCCCTTCAGGCAACACAAGATATTGAGGTCACATCCATGTGCTCAGTCTTCGCTGAATCTGAAGTGGTATCAATGATTCACAGGATGGTTCCGAAGAACGATATACTGAAGGGTATTCACAGATCGATCGCCTCAAGGATCTGTGGCCAGGCAAACAGGATTCTCCTGGAGGGCCAACTTGTTGTCATGGGCGGGATAGCCCAAAACCTTGGTCTCATAACGATTTTGAAGGAGTTGATGGGTTCGGAGCTCATAGTGCCGGACGAACCGGAGGTTATCGGTGCGCTGGGGGCTGCTCTCCTGGCAGGGGAGGGGGAGAAAAAAAAATGATAACTGCCGGAATAGACATAGGATCCCTGACAGGTAAGGCGGTCATCTTAAAGGATAATGAGATATTGGCCTGGAATTTGATCCCCACCGGGCCTGACAGCAGTGAAACCGCTCAAGAAGTCACGGATATGACATTGAAGGGGGCCGGGCTTTCCCTTGACGATATGGACTATATCGTATCCACAGGGTACGGAAGGGTCGTGGTCCCTTTTTCCGACAAGAATATTACGGAGATCACGTGTCATGCAAAAGGCGCTCATTGGTTTTTCCCCGGCGTCAGGATGATACTCGACATGGGTGGGCAGGACTGTAAAGCCATACGATGCAATGCAACGGGGAAGGTAACGAATTTTGCGATGAACGACAAATGTGCCGCAGGTGCGGGAAGATCCATGGAGATTATGGCGGACCTTTTGGAGACCCCCCTCGAGAAGATGGGGAAGCTATCCCTTGACATAAAGGAGCGGTTAGCACCCCTGAGCAGCACCTGTGTTGTCTTTGCAAGGACAGAGGTCCTTGGGCATCTCCACGAAGGGGCACACAAGAACGACGTGCTTGCGGGTGCCTGTGAGGCATTGGCGGAAAGGGTTAAGTCTCTGTTAAAGAGGGTAGGGATTGAGGCAGACTTCGTCATAAGTGGTGGTATCGCAAAGAATATAGGAGTCGTGAAAAGGATTGAGGAAAAAATGGGGCTAAAGGCAAACATATGCTTTGAGCCTCAAATAGTAGGCGCCCTAGGCGCTGCGGTATTTGCCAGGGAAATCCTCGAGAAGAAGGGGAAGAGGAAGAAGAGGTAAGTAGTCTGCGCTTTTTCAGAAGAAATCCACGCTGGGCATTGCCCAGCGTGGATTTCTTCTTTTTCATGATGCGCATAGAGTCATTTTTTGAATCTGATGGCAGTTCCCTTCACGATTGTACAACGCTTGAAAAAAATAGATATGATTGGGAATGTACCTGTCTTTATGTCTACAGTGTAATTTATAGGACTATCCCCTCCAATTCTCCCGAGGACGTCGTCTATAACTTTTTTAGAGTGTTTTCTCCACCAACCGGTATACAAAGAAAGAAGTGCTGACAAGCCTCACTCTCAGTAGTACCAACCACCTCAACCCCATCGAGAGATGCCAACGGAGCCCCATGATAGGGTCTATAATAAGTACACCCTGACAAGGCGAGAGTTAATACCGACAATACCCCAACAAAGACTACCCCACTACCCATTTCTTCATAGGCTACCTCCTTTTGATTCATCGAGTAAGAATTCAACATCAGTTTTACCGAGTCTTCACACAGCAGTAAGTACTGATTCACCTCCTTTCTGATGGAGTAAAAGGTTCAGTCAAGACCCTGCGTATTGAGCCTCCATAACCTTTACGAGTCGGGTCAGGGTGCTGTTCACTGGAGTGGGGACCCCTAATTTTTCACCCCTTTCCACGATGGCCCCATTAATGGCGTCGATCTCCGTGCGCCTTTTGGCCTCGATGTCTTGTAGCATCGATGCCTTGTTTTCCGAGGCCGCCCTTAGGGCTGAAATGCATGTCTCAACGGGATGTCCTGTCATTAGGACCCGAATACCCTCGACTTTGGCAACTACCAGGGCCTCATCAGCCACGATCCGCATAAGGTTGCAAACCTCTTCGCTGTCAGCCATTTCCCCGTTTCTCAAATGGGTGATGGCCGCGATCGCATTGATAGGGGTATTGATCAGGAGCTTATACCAGATATAGTCCTGGATATCCTCATTGACCTCCACCTCGATCCCCCCTTTGCGAAGGACCTCTGCGATCTTATGGACTCGAACGGTGTTCTTGCCCTCTATCATTCCTATATGGAGATGGCCCGCGCCGCCCACATACCGAATGTGGGTTTGACGCAGAATCTGAAAACTATGAGCCGTAATTCCCCCGATGACCCGCTCTTTGCCAACCACGGAGGCGATCTTCTCCACGTTTCCGATGCCGTTCTGGATCGACATAACAAGGGTCTCTCCTCCCATAAGAGGTGGTAAAGACTGCGCAGCCGCAAGGGTGGCATAAGACTTCACGGAAAAGAAGACGAGATCCACTGGACCCACCTCATCGGTCCTGGCCGTAATACGAAGGGATATCGTTTTTTCTCCATCCTTTGTGGTGATAGTCAATCCTGATTCCTCAATTGCCTTCACCTTTTCGGGATCTATGTCCACTAAGGTAACTTCCTGCCCGATGTCCGCAAGGGTGGCCCCGAAGAACCCGCCAAGGGCACCGGACCCGACAACGGCGATGTTCATATTATCTATCCTCCTCCGGCATCCTTCATAAAAGCTATAAAGTAGTTTACACTTTCTAATAAAAAAACGGTCTCGGCACAGATTCAACGGTGGTCAAATTTTAATCCGTGCAGCTGTTTGAGCATTTTAGTGAGCGTTAAGAAAGAACAGGGGGAAAG
>DAOWME010000076.1 GCA_030643245.1 Deltaproteobacteria bacterium | reverse complement strand
CAATCCAGAAATGAGCAATTTTTTCTCTGAGCAAGGCCGCACGACGGTTTGCGCCGAGGCGTACATGATCGTACGTCGCAGGCGGAAACCGGAGGAGAACGCAGCTCAGGGGAAAAATGGCCATTTCTGGATGGAAACTAGTTAAGGGCGCTGAGGAACGTTTTGACATGTTCGGCCACGGTCTGTTCGCTGCCCCAGAAGAAATGGTCAGCGCCGGAGATAACGCTCATGGACTTTGGTTCTTCAAGAGAACCGAAGAGTTTCGCCATCTCTTTCTCGGGACAGACCTGATCGGAGTCGCCGTATAAGAGGAGCTTTGGTTTATTAGACCCTTTAAGATATCCAAGATCGTACATGGCAACAGGGGGGGATATGCCAACCCAGCCTCTGATTCGGTCATCTTTGACTGCAACTTGCAGTCCGACCATGGCTCCAAAGGAGTACCCCACCATGAAGAGGCCGCCTGTTTCAACAGGGTCCAGTCCCTCAAGAAAATCAACCGCCGCTTCTACATCCCTCACTTCCTCAACCCCCTGCCCATATGACCCCTCACTATAGCCAACCCCTCTAAAGTTAAACCTGAGGGTAATGAACCCTTCTTTGGAGAGGGTACTAGTGATGTTTGAGACAAGATTATTATGCATGTTTCCGCCGTACTGAGGGTGGGGATGGCATACCACTACCAGGGGGGCGGGAGTATCGCCCTTCACCAGTGCAAGGGCACCTTCCAACTTTATGTCTCCACAAGCAAAGAACACCTTTTCCTCATGCATCTCGTCTTCCCTTTCTATCTATCTGTTTCCCTTCCGTGCAACATATATTTATAGGGCTTAATCAGTCGTCTGACCTTATGTAGTTGTTTACGCTCAGGATTCAGTGGTAAGCACGAGTTGATTAAGAATCCTTTGATTGGTAGTCGTAGGACTGACAGAGTCCTGTTGGATCGGGTCAATTTGATTTAAAGTTATCAATATCTAAAGGCTTTGTAAAGCAATTTTATGCTTAAAAGGTTAGATGAACTCATCGGAACAGTCGATTGATTGTGACAAATTAGGGACGGGGACGAAATAACTTCCTCAAGTTGGCGCTCAGATTTAGGTTAGATTTGTTCGATCTGAAAGCGCAAAACCGCAGGAATAGTCGAACTATTTCGAGGATTTTGTATTTGAAGATCGGGCAAAGCCTGTCCTCGACCCCGATCGGGGGATGGCCTGAAGATGAGATGTACAAATGGGGAAGTTATTTCGGCCTCGCCCCTAACCTATTCCCCAGCCGCCGAATTCCCGATCCTGCATCCAGGATAATGATCTCGTCGTTCTTGGTCCGTATCTCAATGCATGTAGTATCACCACCATACTTGAGATACTCTTCGTCTGAAACAGGTATCAAGCCTCTCGCGCCATAACATCGAATAATCATCCATAAGCTCCCTGTCTCTTATCAAGCTTACCAAGCCCCTCAGCCAGAATCCTGTCCTTTACTTGAGACACATTCCGCTTTTCTGAGATGGCTTTGATTATATCATTGAATCCTGTTGTGTCCCCCAACATTATGCACCCCACTATCCGATCGTTCTCCATGACTACTTTCTTGTAGATCTTTCCATCGGTGAATACCCGCGATTCGAGTTTGTTTTCGGCGTCGATATCGCCTGCAGAGGCCAGGTCAACCCCCACAACCTTCAAAGTGTTGGCCATGGTGGTTCCTTGATAGGTTAAATCTCCCCCTCCCATATTTGTCCCGGCAATTTTCCCCTGCTCCATAGCTGCCGGCCAGATTCCGTAGGGAACTCCCCTGAATTCGGCCACATCGCCAGCCGCATAGATATGAGGTTGGCTTGTACGCAGGTGTTCGTCCACTTTGATGCCTTTGTCGTGGTCCAAACCTAAAGGTGTAGCCAGTTCCAGGTTGGGACGGACCCCCGCTGAAATGATAAGCATCTTTGTAAACAGATCCTCCCCTCCTTCCAACAAGACACTGCTTACCCGGTCATCTCCGGTGATCTCCTCTGTCTTGGCACCAAGTCTGAAGGAAAACCCTATTTTTTCCATTATACTCTGAAGCCTCTTGGCGCCCTCCGCATCGAGTTGTCTCGGCAATAGCCTTGGGAAGAACTCCACGACCGTAACCTTTTTCCCCGACTCGGTGAGGGCTTTTCCTGCTTCAAGACCAAGCAAGCCGCCCCCTATAATAACCACGTCCTTGATACCATTGGCGTGGGCAGAAATATCACGGGCATCCCGGATGTTGCGCAGAGAAAAGACCCCTTTTTTCCCAGCGCCTTTTATGGGAGGAATGAAGGAATGGCTGCCTGTAGCAATAAGAATAGAATCATAAGATAGCCTCTGGTTATCTTCCGTAACAACGGCCTTTTCCTTCGGTACCACTCCGGAAATACAAGTATTCAATATGAGATTGATACCCCGGTCTTTGTACCACTGTTCCTTTCGGGCCACTAGATCCTGTTCCGTTATCTCTCCCGACAGATATTCGTTGAGCCTTATCCTGTAGTAGAAGGGGATATCCTCGTCTGTCACGAGTGTAACCTTTCCTTCTTTGTCCTGTTTGCGGATGTTTTCCGCGGCGGTTGTGCCTGCAACTCCGTTTCCGATAATCAGATAATTCCTCATGCGGTAACCTCCCTTTTTCAATTAATATAATCGGATCACGATCTCTTCGAACGACGTTAGGGACGAGGCCGAAATAACTTCCTCAAGTTGGCGCTCAGATTTAGGTTAGATTTGTTCGATCTGAAAGCACAAAACCGCAGGAATAGTCTGACCTATTTCGAGGATTTTGTGCTTGAAGATCGGGCAAATATGGCCTGAAGATGAGATGCACAGATGGGGAAGTTGTTTCAGCCTCGCCCCTAAGGTGTAACTGATCTCAGTGTAGACTTGAGAACATTCGTCAGGGCAACGGATGATCCTCTTTTCACGCCTGAAACAAATGACAAACGAAAGGTGCCGGAAGTGAGAAGCATTTTATGATATATCGGGGAAGTCGGCAAGGAAACGATACAATGTGGCACGCCCCACACCCAAGAGCCTCGCTGCTTTTGCCTTATTGCCCCCGGCTTGAGTCAAGGCATCCCGTACACTTTCGGGATGCAGCTTTCGGGAAGGCCCTCGGGACACAAAGGTATTGTTTCGGTCTCGCAACTCCATGGGGAGATTATTTAGCCGGATAACATTTCCCTTGGCAGTTACAATGGCGAACCTAACAGCGCTCTGGAGTTCGCGGACGTTTCCGGGCCACGGGTAGTCCATCATGACAGCCAACACCTCTTTGGAAATGCCAGCTGTTTTTCCGCCCTCCTTCAGAGCCTCTTCCAGAAAGTGTTCCACCAGGAGGGGAATGTCCTTCTTCCGCTGTCTGAGAGACGGTAAGTGAATGGGGACTACATTGATACGGTAGTAGAGATCGTCCCGGAAGTTTCTCTTTTCCACTTCCCTCTTCAGGTTCCGGTTGGTGGCGCTTATGATACGTACATTTACTGATACCGGTTTCTCGCCACCCACGCGTTCGAAAGTCCCATCCTGAAGTGCCCTCAGGACTTTTGCCTGCACAACCTTGGGGAGATCAGCCACTTCATCGAGGAATAGGGTGCCGCCATCGGCAAGCTCAAAGCGACCTTTTTTATTCCTTACTGCCCCAGTGAAGGCGCCTTTCACGTGTCCGAAGAGCTCGCTCTCAAGCATACCCTCAGGGAGCGCCGCACAGTTAATGGGTACAAATGGCCCTCCGCCCCGGCGGCTTTCCTCATGGATAGCCGCTGCCACCATCTCTTTTCCAGTGCCGGTTTCTCCGGAGATGTGTACCGGATAGTCATTGGTGGCCATGTCACGTATCTGTCTGTATACATGAAGCATCTTGGGGTCCCGGCCCACGATCCCGGCAAACCCCTTGAGATCTCCAAGTTGTATCCTTAACCCCACCAGATCGGTTACATCGCGAAAAGCAGCCAGCACACCCGCGAAGTGTCCCTCAGTATCGTTCATTCCCGTGATGTTTATCTCAATCCGCCGGGGTTTTCGGTCCTTAGTGAGAATGTTGAGTGGATAGTGCTTGTTTTCCCAACATTCCGGGGTGTCCTCACAGAAGGAGCACCGACCCCCGCAAAATGGGGTCCCAAAGGCCCTGTGACAATCTTCGCCAATCATCTCCTCCCGATTGTACCCGGTTATTTCTTCCGCAGCTCTGTTGAAAAAAAAGATATGTCTCTTCTTGTCATGCGCTATGATGCCCTCTGTGAGGTTGTCAAGGATACCCTCAAGGTTTGTCCTATCCACCAGATTCTGAAAGAGCAGGGCAAGGTGAGTGTCCACAAGGTTTTTGAACTGTAGTATCAGATTCTCATAACTACTCCCGAAATTATTCTCCTTTGAATCAAGCACACAGATAGTGCCGAATACCTCGCCGTCAGGCCAGAGTATGGGAAAGCCAAGATAAGAAATCATTCCGAGTTTTATGTCCGGGTTTTTGTCCCACTCGCTGTCTTTCAACGCATTCGGGACGAGAAGTTTACGCATCTTCTTTAGCACCCTGTCACAATAAAGTCCGGTCAGAAGCTCCCTGTCTCCTGCCTTGTAAGGATTACCCTTCGATTCACTTGAACGGAAGACCTCTATGTAAGGGGTATCTACCCTCATAATCAAGGCGGAAGGCACGTTCATAATCTCTGCCGCAGTATTTACGAGGTTTTGCCAACTCTTGATGATTTCATCGGTTATGAGAATATCTTTCTTGTCAATCCGGGATTCGGAACTCAGAACCCGAAGCGCGTTGTCATTTATCAAACGTTTCTCCATTTTTGGAAACCCTTCTTTTCCTTCCCTATTCCTCGACCCCTGCCTTACGCAAGATAGTCATCATAGGACACCACCGGGTAAAAGCGGATTGAACCTGATTTAAGGCTACAAAGATGGTAAAGAGAAACCAGTAGTGGCTGTGAAAATAACCGAGAATAACGGTAGCTAAAACAACACTTCCGGCAATCAACCGTAACCATTCATTTACTCGCATTTCGCCCTCCCTTAATAAAAAAGTATCCGGTCGCAGGGGGTGCCTTCAGAAACTGTACCTCAGCCCCGCATATAGGTTGCTGTTCTTTTCAAATTGTCCGAAGAAGGTGTAGTCCTCTTCCCCAAAGAAGAGGTTTCCGCCCCCTTCTGATAACCAAGTGGTCGTCAATTTTGTAGTGCAACAGAGGGCGAAGATAAGGGACGGGGCCGAAATAACTTCCCCATTTGTGCATATCATCTTCAGGCCATCTTTGCCCGATCTTCAAACACAAAATCCTCAAAATAGTTCGACTATTCCTGCGGTTTTGCGTTTTCAGATCGAACAAATATAACCTAAACCTGAGCGCCAACTTGAGGAAGTTATTTCGTCCCCGTCCCTAAGCATCATGATCAGATGGGGAATAATACGTAAAGAGGGAGACCTTCAGATTCTGGTTCATGAGGAGTTTCGTCAGACGCACGGTAACGACATGCCTGTCTTCGTATGCCCTTTTTGAACACTGAGGAAGCGTGCGTAGGTAAGGGGCGAGGCCGAAATAACTTCCCCATTTTTACATCTCATCTTCAGGCCATCTTTGCCCGATCTTCAAACACAAAATCCTCGAAATAGGTAAGACTATTCCTGTAGTTTTGTATTTTCAGATCGAACAAATCTGACCTAAATATGAGCGCCAACTTGAGGAAGTTATTTCGGCCAGGTCCCTATGAGATCTTCTATGTATTCAATCAGCTTTAGCTCGTCCATGGAGACAAGATCAGCCAGCTCTTCGCCGCGTCTTGTCAAGATGATGGACTCCTTACCAAAAGCTACCCTGTTTACAATATTGGCAAGCTTTTTTCTTGCTTCAGCTGTTGAGATTCTGATAGCCATAAACCAGCCTCCTTTTGTACTCACTACACATAGTATACAAGAGGGGCACTTTATTGTCAAGTGAAACAATCACAACCATATGCCTTTGAGCCCCCGCTATCCAAAAACCTTAACGCCTCATTTTTGCCCCCAAAAAAGCCCCTTTTTTCCCTGAGCTGCGTTCTCCTCAGGTTTCCGCCTGCGATGTACGATCATGTACGCCTCGGCGCAAACCGTCGTGCGGCCTTGCTCAGAGAAAAAATTGCTCATTTCTGAATTGGAAACCAACTCGTGCCCTTTTCTCAAGAAGTCCAGTTATGGATGGACACTAATTATTATGTTGACAGTTTGCTTGAAAAATTTATATGATCTCTGTGTATCCTACTGTTTATCAATACGAATTTCTATTTCCTGATCTCAAAACAAATACTCACCTGTTTTCAATGGGTTAGAATAACTCGCAACATAAGAACATAAGGGTCAAATCTACTATTGACCCATGACAGAGAAACTGAGGGAAACTGAGGGTCAAATCTTAAATCTTAAATCTTAAATATTCTTTTCTTGAGCTTTATGATCTGGCCTCTCAGTCTCTTATTCCGAGCTATTTCTCCGGCAATATGAGGGTTTGGCATTAAAGATAACTATGTGCAAATTTAGGCATCCTTCATGAAAGCTATAAAGTAGTTTACACTTTCTAATAAAAAAACGGTCTCGGCACAGATTCAGCAGCCATAATTTCAAAAGTGTAAACCGATATATGAAGGATGCCCAAATTTAATATTTAAAGATGTGACTTTTCTTCCGCTCTTCTTCCCCCTTCTTCTCCCCTTTGCCTGGGTATTTATTCCCATGTCCCTGGTCTCTTCGGAACCGGTGAGGTTCCTCTGACAGTTTGATGAGAAGATTACACGATGGTATTTTACAGACTCAACGCAACCATTAACTTCAGGGAGGTGAATTCATGATTACAAAAAAGCTGGCAGATTTTGTAGTTGAAACAAGTGTGGGTGATATCCCACAGGAGGCCCTTAAGATTGCCCAGATGGGGATTACCGACTATATCGGCGTTACCTTCCCTGGCTCATTGGAACCACATGGAACGATAATGAAGAACTATGCCGCGATGATTGGTGGTGTGACTGAATGCAGTATCATCGGTAGTGATTTGAAGACATCTCCATACCTGGCGGCTCTGGTTAACGGCACGACGGGGCACGCTCTCGACTATGATGACATGGGTGGTTTTGGACATCCTTCGGTAGCTCTGGCGCCCGTGGTTTTGGGCATTGGGGAACAACTAGGGATTTCAGGGGCGAATATTTTGGCTGCTTATGTAGTCGGTTTTGAGGTGGCTTGCTGTCTTTGCGGACCGCTCATGATGAGCCACTATTCGCGCGGGTGGCACAGTACCGACAATTTTGGAAGTTTGGGGGCTGCTGCTGCGGCAGCCTGGCTGCTTAAGCTGAATGTGCATCAGGTGAGGATGACATTGGGCATTGCCGCGTCTTTAGCCGGCGGGCTGCGGCAGAACTTCGGCACCATGACCAAGCCCCTTCATGCCGGCATGGCTGCGGCCAACGGCATTCAAGCCGCTTTCCTGGCTCAGGCCGGCTTTACAGCTGATGAGAACATCATTGAGGCACCGCTGGGTTTTGCTAAGGTATTCGGCCATGAGGAGGATGTGAATTGGGAAGAAGCCGGTAAAGGCCTTGGGAAGACTTTCAATATCACTTCCCCCACATTTAGCGGGATTGCCATCAAGCCGTATCCTTCCTGCGGCGGGACCCATTGCAGTATCGACGCAGCCCTTTTCCTAAAGACTGAGCATGACGTAAACTCCCAGGATATCATTGAAGTGGAATTGGGCACGAATCCCCTTATGGGCCAGGTGCTTATTCATCACCGCCCCAAGACAGGTTTAGAGGGCAAGTTCAGTCTGGAGTATACAGTGGCGAGAGCCCTTCATTCCGGCAAGGTTAAGCTAAAGCATTTGACCGACGAAGGAGTGAACGAGCCTCCGGTTAAGGGCCTGATAGAGCGGATGAAGTGGGTGGAAAAGTATCCTGCGCCGCCCTTAGGGCAACAAATGGAGGGGTTGGGATCGCAATCCGTTACAGTGAAACTCGAGAACGGCAAAGAATATTCCCATGAGGTGAGCGTGTCCAAGGGCTTGCCTTTGAACCCATTGACCCCTGATGAGTTTAAAGAAAAATACATGGACTGTGCGTCCACAGTGCTATCCGAGGAAGAAGCAGAGAAGTCATTCGACATGCTGTCAAACCTGGTGGAGGTGACCAACGTCGCAGAAATTATGGAAACGATAACCAAGAGTTGATCTGGGCATTGCGGCCCGCTTAATAAAGCACACAAGTCATAGACGCTGAGATTGCTGCACACATTCTAAAAATTAGTTGAAGGAGGTACAATATGGGTGAAAAGATGTTTATCCATGGTTACGAGGCCGTAGGCCGTGGTGCCTTGAATGCAGGTTGTCTTCATTTCTTTGGCTACCCCATTACACCGCAAAATGAGATCACTGAGTTTTTTGCCCGTGAATTGCCGCAAAGAAGGGGACGTTTTGTTCAGGCAGAGAGTGAATCATCATCCGCTTCTTTCGTTTTCGGTGCTGCGGCGGCAGGGGTGAGGGTGATGACATCGACCGCAAGCCCCGGCTGGGGATTAATGCAAGAGATCTTGTCGCACATAGCTTTCTGCGAATTGCCCTGCGTTGTTGTCAACGTTCAGAGAGGAGGACCCGGCCAAGGGACAACCCGCCATGCTCAGACCGACTATCTTTCAGCCACACGGGGAGGAGGTCATGGGGGATATAAAAGCATCGTTCTCGCACCTTCATCGGTTCAGGAATGTCATGATCTGATGCAGCTTGCCTTTTACCTGGCGGATAAGTATCGAATCCTGACAGTGGTACTTGCCGATGGCATACTTATCCAGATCGCCGAGTATATAGATGTTAAACCCCTAGATTTCGGGCCGGTTCCCCCTAAGGATTGGGCATTGAAGGGTATCGGGAAGAAAGAAGGAAGATTTGATTATATCCAGTCAACCAGGGGGCTCATCCCTCCTATTTATAAGAATATTGTTGAACAGCTACACGAAAAATACGGCAAAATCGCTGAATATGAAACGAGAGTAAGAACGTATCAGGCGGATGACGCTGAATTGCTCTTGATATCGTATGGTTACGTGGCCCGTTGTTGTGAAGAAGCCGTCAATATGGCACGGAGTGAGGGGCTGAAGGTGGGCATGATACAACCCATAACCCTTTGGCCCTTTCCCTACGAGACCTTGGAGCAAAAGGCTTCTCAAGGATGCAGGTTTCTTGTCGTTGAAGACAGCATGGGACAGTTAGTGGAGGATGTTCGCCTTGCTGTTGAGGACAAAAAACGTGTTGCATTGTTGGGAATGTCTTCCAGGCACTTGGCTGGAGAACTGGGGATGATATTCCCGGAGACTATTTTCGAGGAGGTAAGGAAGCTGATATGAATGACAAAGCGGGTTCTGTACATAAAGAGAAAATTTACGGTCCTTCAGATTACAAGATGGATTTTCCCCTGCCATCCTGCCCAGGCTGCGGAAGCCCTTCGGCATGCAAGATTATCGTGGAGGCCCTCGAGGAACTTGGGTTGATTCAAAATTCCGTAGTTGTGATTGGGGTAGGCTGTGCGGGTATGGGGTTTTTCGGAACCAAAATGGATATGGCCATGTGTGCTCATGGTCCTTCTCCTTCCGTCGCTGCTGGGATAAAACACGCCAACTACGACGACGTTACCGTCTTTACCGTACAGGGCGACGGCGATTGTGCAGCCATTGGAGCCGGTTACTTGATCAACTCTGCCGCCAGGGGCGATAAGATTACCATATTCATGTTCAATAATACGAATTATGGAACAACCGGTGGACAAATGGCACCGACAACGCTTCTTGGGCAAGTGACAACAACCACTCCCCAAGGAAGGGATGGGATGGCACATGGATATCCCCTCCACGTCCCGGAAATGTTGGCCACAATGAAGGGAGTCGCTTATAGCGCCCGGGGATCGATACATAATTTTGCTCACTATCAGCGGACAAAGAAATACGTAAAATCTGCACTGCAAAAACAAACGGCTGGCATTGGTTTGAGTTTTGTGGAAATATTGACCGCTTGTCCGGTTAATTGGCGCATGGAGCCTATAAAGGCCATTCGGTGGATAGAGGAAGAAGTGACAGGAGAATATCCATTGGGTGAATTCAAGAACGCAGACTCACTGGACTGATGATGTAGAATCGATTCAAGAGGAGGACACATGGAGCATAAAAAGAGCAATAAAGGAGAATTACTCATAGCCGGGGTCGGTGGATGGGGCATCGTAACCCTAGGAGATATGCTGGCCAAGGCTGCTCTCAAAGAATACGAAAATGTCGCATGGTTTCCCAGTTACGCAACGATGATGCGCGGAGGCGAGAGCGAGTGTTGCGTTCTCTTCTCCCATGACAGAATTTCATCACCGGTAATATACAGGAGCTTCAGTGTGATGGTCCTTGGGGCTTCGAGAATAGGCGCGTTCGAGGACAGGGTAAAACCCGGAGGGTTGATCATTGTGGAATCCACAGGAGTGAATCAGGAAAACAAGGTGAAGAGAAATGATATTGACGTAAGATATATACGAGCCATGGATACGGCGACAGAGCTGGGGAGCATAAAGAATGCCAACCTGGTCATACTGGGTGCTTATCTGTCCGTAACGAAGCTGATTTCACAAGAATCAGTCCTGGAGGAGATCGCAGCCAGGTTTGGCGGCAAAGAAAAGGATAAGGTCGTTTCGGCCTGTAAGGAGGCTTTCCTCGCCGGGTGCGCTCTTGTTGGATAGGGAGGATTATGAGAGTGGTGGCCATTGGGGCACCCCTTCGATGGCAGGATCCGTACCCATGGAGCCCTAAACCCCCACTGTTAGAAAAGAACAAAAAAGTGTCAGTTCCTTAGGGAGGAGACCGAAATAACTTCATCAAGTTGGCGCAGTATAACACTGAACGTTAACGACAGGTATTTTGAAAGATGATTAGTGCAATTTTAATGGCAGGTTATAACAACAAACGTGAAGTGAAAAAGTACAGCCGAACTGTGGCGGAACACTACGGTGAGAAATTTATAGAGACCGGTTATAAGCCTTTGAGAGAATTTAAGGCCATTAAAAACGGCAGGCAAGAAAGCAAGCCCCTGGTCCAATATACACTTGAAAGGCTTTTTGAGAACGAATTCATTGATGAGATTGTTATTGTCGGCCATCGAATGCTGCTTGAGCAACGACTGGGCAGTTTTATTAAGCAATATGAAAAGCCCTGTTGCATTGTGAACCAGAACTCAAAAATACCTGATGATGTCATCCGCAGTTTCAACATCACCTCCAGAAAAGTTAAATACAACTCCATCGCGGGAAATTTCATCAAAGGGTATGCGGCCAGCAATGCTTTCAAAGAAAAAAAGCATGGATTATTTGTGGCCTCGGATTCACCGTTGACGACGAATGAATTTGTTAATCGTTTCATT
>DAOWME010000288.1 GCA_030643245.1 Deltaproteobacteria bacterium | reverse complement strand
TGTCTCGTTGAGGTTTTAGACCCGGACACCTGGAAGCCGGTTGCCCCGGGAGAGCCTGGGGAGCTGGTTGTCAGTAACCTGTGGGCCGAGGCGACCCCCTATCTGAGATACAGGATGGAAGATGTGGTCATTTATGATCCTGAACCTTGCCCCTGTGGGAATACCCACATCAAACTCAGATACCTAGGCAGGTTTGCATGGAGTATCAATGTTAAAGGGAAGTTGATTTTCACCGATGATGTGGAGGATGTCCTCTGGCGAGATCCAGGGATAGAGATGGCTCCCTATCAGGTTGTAAGGATGGAAAAACAGCCACAGGACACGTTGATCGTCAGGGTGGAAGTAGACAGGGACAAGATAGAGGACATAGAAGCCCTTGGTTTGAAACTCGCCGGTGACTTGGAAAGGGAATTCGGTGTGCCTGCGCAGATAGAATATATCGGTTTTGAAGAGGTGGTTGCCGGTGAAATAAAATTTCAGAGGCTTGTGGAACGGAAGGGGTAGCATGGATAAAGACCCAGCCGGGTTCTCGGTTAAAGGGGGGAGAGATGGGACTCTATGATTATACCATTTACAGTGTTATAAAGCGCAATGCCAGGGTATATGGAGACCGCGTAGCCTGGATATCCGGAGATGAGAGCATAACGCACGGTGAATTCAGGGAAAAGGTCGACAGGTTGGCTTGTGGCCTTATAGGCCTAGGCTTGAAAAAAGGAGACCGTATCGGTGTGCTGGCTCAGAATTGCCTGGAGTTCATCTATCTGTTTGGAGCAGCGGCAAAAATAGGCGCCATTATGTTGCCTATCAACTGGCGTCTGAAGACTGAGGAGATAGAATACATAATCTCAGATGGCTCTCCCAAGGTTGTCTTTGTCGGGCCTGATTACCAGGATATGTTAAACCGGATGATTTCCAACTTTGATTTTGTCGAGCAGTACTATGCGATCGGACAAGCCAAAGGAGATCTTGCGTCCTTCTATGATTTGATGGATAATAGTATGGTTTGCCCCGAGTTGCCCGTCCATTCCGATGACGCATATGTTATCATTCACACGGCTGCTGTAAGCGGCAAGCCTCGCGGCGCAACCTTAAATCACAGAAGTCTGATTATTTCCAATATGCAGGCGATCTATTATTTGTCTTTAACAAAAGACGATTGTAACCTTGGCATGTTGCCGTTGTTTCATTTAGCCGGGCTGACGTTTTCTTTGAATGTAATGCACGCTGGGGGAGTGAACATCATCCTCCCCAAGTTCGACCCGGACCTTGCACTGAAGCATATTGAGGAAGATAAAGTAACCATTTTCGGCGAATTTCCACCCATGTTGACAACCTTGCTGGATAGGGCACAGGAAAACAAACGCGACATCTCCAGCTTGAGGGTAGTGACCGGGCTTGATCACCCGGAGAGCGTTAAGAGGTTCGAAGAGATGACCAATGCAACCTTTTGGGCTATGTATGGTCAATCCGAAACCTCCGGTTTTGTTAGCTTCTCCCCATACTTTGAGAGACCTGGTTCAGCCGGAATGCCCAGTCTTATGACCGAGATGGAGATTGTCGATGATTCTGGAAACGTAGTGGAGACAGGGAAGCCGGGAGAGATAGTTGTCCGTGGGCCGCTCGTATTCAAGGGTTACTGGAACCTGGATAAGGACAATGAATATACGTTCCGAGATGGGTGGCATCACACCGGTGACATGGGTCGTTTGGATGCAGACGGATATCTTTGGTATGTGGGAAGGAAATCCGAAAAAGAACTTATTAAGCCTGGTGGGGAGAATGTTTACCCGGCTGAAGTGGAAAAGGTAATATTAGAGCACCCTGTAGTGGAAGAAGTATCGGTCATAGGGGTCCAGGATCAACATTGGGGTGAAGCCATTAAAGCCGTGTGTGTTTTGAAAAGAGGGGAGACCCTCAAAGAAACCGAGATGATCGAGTTTGTGGCGGCGAGGATTGCCCGGTATAAGAAGCCCAAATACGTGGTCTTTGTTCCCAGCCTGCCAAAAACCGAAGATGGTTCGATAGATAGGGACAAGGTAAAAGCAGAATATGGGAAGTAACTTCTAGAAAAGTCCGACCTGTGCAGTTGAGAAGGTTTACCGCTTAACGCAATCCTGTTAACTGAATCATCGGAGACAATTCAAGACACCAGGCTTGTGTAAATGCACAGGTCGGAATAACTTAGGGACGAGGCCGAAATAACTTCCTCAAGTTGGCGCTCAGATTTAGATTAGATTTGTTCGATCTGAAAGCGCAAAACCGCAGGAATAGTCTGACCTATTTCGAGGATTTTGTGCATGAAGATCGGGCAAAG
>DAOWME010000193.1 GCA_030643245.1 Deltaproteobacteria bacterium | reverse complement strand
TTGAACCCCGTCTTATGGGACGCGGCCTGGGTCTGTCAACTCTCGTCGTCTTCGTTTCCCTGGTATTTTGGGGTTGGGTACTCGGTCCGGTAGGTATGTTCCTCTCCGTACCCCTGACGATGACCATCAAGATCGCCTTGGACAGCAATGAAGGCACACGGTGGATGGCCGTTATGTTGGGATCGGAAGCATCCGCCAAAGCTGTTCTGGCTGGTCTGCAGGAGAAGTCATCTTCGGAACCGTCTGAGACTGAGCCGCAACAAACAGCGACTGATAACGATCTATAGACTTCCATATATTAAATTTCACTGCGTTAGGGGCGAGGCCGAAATAACTTCCTCAAGTTGGCGCTCAGATTTAGGTCAGATTTGTTCGATCTGAAAACCTATATAAGCTGCCTCCCCCATCACGGGGGAGGCAGGGTGGGGATATAGCTTAATCTTCGTAAACTCCTGGAAAGGTTTCCTTCCTCCGGTATTTCAGTGGGTCGGGCTTTTTCTTCTCCCAGAAGGAGTCCTTGTAGTATTTGGCTTCTTCTGTGGCATAGTATTTCCATATGCCATCGAAGCCCATTATCTCAAGACCCCGGATCTCTGAGCTCATGGAGCAGAAGGTTGCTTTAAGGCTCCTAATGGCACCAGGGCTTTTTGCAAGGATCTCGTCGCACCACTTGTCCACCTCTTCCTCCAGCTTGTCGGGAGGCACCACCGCATTTATCAACCCCATGTCCAAGGCCTCCTGTGCCGTGTATCGACGGCAGAGGTACCAAATCTCTCTGGCCTTCTTCTCACCAACGACCCTCGTTAAGTACGCAGCGCCGAAGCCACCATCATAACTGCCTACCATGGGACCTGCCTGCCCAAGTTGTGCCGTCTCCGATGCTATTGAGAGATCGCAAATCTGTTGAAGGACTTGTCCACCACCTATGGCGTAGCCATTAACAGCCGCGATTACAGGTTTGGGCATCTCCCTTATAGCTGCGTGAACTCTCCCTGTATACTTGAGCATCTCCGAACTATAGCCGGCTTCCGCCTCCTTGGCATCTCCCCCAGTACAGAATGCTTTCTTTCCTGACCCTGTAAATACGACCACTCCGATCCGATCATTGTCTGCCGCTTCCTGAAACGCCTCCAAAAGCTCTTTCATGGTATGTGATGTAAAGGCGTTGAACGCATCGGGCCGATTTATTGTTATCCTCACGACCCCCGGTCTCTCCTCATAGAGGATGTCACTGAAATTCATACTCGATATTTTTTCCCACGTATAAGCCACTTTAATTCTACCTCCTTTTGATTTTGTTCATTCCACATGAATTTACCCTTGCCAGAAAACAGTATATGGAATTCATGTTTGAGTGTCAATGACAAATCCCGGAACCCTTGCTTATGAAATTGCATTTCAAAAATCGAACAAGTACGGTCACATTGAGGTAAGGGACGAGGCTGAAATAACTTCCCCATTTGTGCATCTTATCTTCAGGCCATCTTTGACCGATCTTCAAGCACAAAATCCTCGAAATAGGTCAGACTATCCCTGCGGTTTTGTGCTTTCAGATCGAAAAAATCTAACCTAAACCTGAGCGCCAACTTGAGGAAGTTATTTCAGCCTCGTCCCTAACTTTCAGTTCATACCTGGATTTAATAGCACTTTAAATCCTTTTTTTGCTTAATCCGGGAACTTGACAATGCCCAATTGATGTGTTAATTCTGTGTTTGCGTTTAGCGAATTCTTCCACCCTCAGGGACCCTTTCCGCATATAGTTCAGTATTAATCAAAATCCGAAGCACTCAACTGATTTGAGATTTTGGGATTTTCTAGTAGCAAATTGTGTATTTGGGATGGACGAGATGGGGATTAAAGACATATTAATAAATACCATAAGTGATGCCCTGTATGATTGTGCAGGGAAAGGGCTGTTGAAGGTTAAACAAGTTCCTCCCATAGAACTGGAGGTTCCCAGGATCGTGGAATATGGTGATTTCTCCACTAATATTGCGATGATTCTTGCCTCCGCAGAAAAGAAGGCCCCTCGGTCAATTGCCGATACTATAGCTGAAAGTATCAGAGGACGAGATACGGTTTTGGCACGAGTGGAGGTGGCTGGACCTGGATTTATAAATCTTTTCGTGGCAGATGAGTACTGGCATAATTCTCTCAGGGATATTGAAAAATTAGGCGATGCCTATGGGGAAAGTAGAATAGGAGAAGGGAAGAGGGTTCAAATAGAGTTTGTAAGTGCAAACCCCACAGGTCCCATTCATGTCGGACATGGAAGGGGAGCGGCCATCGGTGATGTGCTTTCAAATATCCTGAAAGCTGTCGGTTACCAGATTGTCACGGAATACTATATTAATGATGCTGGGAACCAGATGGAGACCCTTGGAAAATCGGTCTTCTTGCGTTATATGCAACTCCTAGGCAGGGACGTAGACCTACCTTCAGAGTGTTACCAGGGCGAATATTTAGCTGACATAGCAAATGAAGTGATAGCCAAATTTGGAGACAGATATCTGGATACACCCGATGACGAAGCAATATCAGACCTTGCTGACTATGCAGCCGATAAAATTCTCCAGGAGATAAAAGAGGATTTGCAGGATTTCGGAGTAACTTTTGATGAGTGGTTCAGCGAAAAATCACTCTTTAAAAACAATAAGATATCGGAAGCGACAGAGGAACTCAAGAAGAAACGGTTCATTTACGAAAAAGATGGGGCCTTCTGGTTTAAAACGACTGCATTTGGAGATGAGAAGGATAGAGTGGTAATCAGGGCCAATGGCCAGCCCACTTATTTTGCCTCTGATATAGCCTATCACAAGAACAAATTGGAACGCGGGTTCGACATGATAATAAATATCTGGGGCGCTGATCACCACGGTTATATCCCCCGTATGGAGTCGGCAATCCAGGCATTTGGGAAGAAAAAAGACATACTGAGGACATTGTTGGTACAATTTGTAAATCTCTTAAGAGATGGACAGCAAGTAGCCATGTCTACCCGGTCTGGAGAATTTGACACCTTAAATGAGGTCGTGAGAGAGGTCGGCAAGGATGCTGCCAGATATTTTTTTCTTATGCGGAATTCAGATAGTCCACTCGATTTCGATCTGGAATTGGCAAAGAGGGAGAGCACTGAAAACCCTGTTTATTATGTTCAGTATGCCCATGCCAGAGTCTCCAGTATTTTGAGGGTCGCACAGGAGCAAGGATTGGATATCCCCGGATTTGACGACATCGAGATTGACCTGCTAAGTCTCCCACAGGAGTTGACATTGATAAAACAGCTTTTGAAATTCTCTGAAGTTATAGAAGGGAGCGCCCTTTCACTGGAGCCCCATAGAATAACGGTTTATTTGAATGAGTTGGCCGGTAGCTTTCATGGTTACTATAATAAGAACAGGGTCATTACCGATGACCATTCCATGACCATGGCCAGGTTGTATCTGGTTAAGATGGTGAAGATTGTTGTTAAAAACGCCTTGGGTCTTTTAGGTATAGGCGCTCCCGAAAGAATGTGACGACTGCAAGGATAACAGGCAAATGAGGGGAAAGATAAGGTACCGGTTCTTCTTCACTAAAAAACAATTGATCTTTATGTTAACAGGGGTGATGCTTGCCTATGGCCTTGTATTTGTGATGGGATTCATGCTCGGCAAGGGTGTGGTGGGTGAAACCGAACCCGCCTTTAGGAAGACTGAGGTCAGTCCCAATGCGGAGAAACGAGCGAAGGGGAAAAGGTCCATTAAGACGAAGAGAGATTTAGAAGAGACAAAAACGAATCAGGAAAAGGACCCGTCCGACTCTGAATTGACCTTCTTCAAGACCCTTGTCAGGAAAAAGACCTTACCTGCAAAACACAAAACCGCTGCGGTGAAAACACCACCGCCTCTTGGGAATTACGGAAAACAGAAAAGCCGGGAAGATATAAAAAAGAAAACACCCAGAAAGGACGAGCAGCGCTCAGGGCCTTTGAGTGGGTATACCTTACAGGTTGGGTCATTCCAAGAAAAGGGACGGGCGGAAAACCTGGCCAAGCAGTTGAAGAACAAGGGCTATCCTACGTATATCATCTCATCTAACATACCCATGAAGGGGGTATGGTACAGGGTAAGGACCGGCCATTTCCCTACCCTTGCGGAGGCCAAGAAATACGCACTTGACCTTGAAATGAAAGAGAGACTCCCAGCCTATGTCACCTTCGTCTCAGAGTAAAAGGATCGCATAAATCTTTTTTCCCGAGTCCATAAGGGACGTGGCCGAAATAACTTCCCCATTTGTACATCTCATCTTCAGGCCATCTTTGCCCGATCTTCAAACACAAAATCCTCAAAATAGGCAAAACTATTCCTGTGGTTTTGTATTTTCAGATCGAACAAATCTGACCTAAATCTGAGCGCCAACTTGAGGAAGTTATTTCGGCCACGTCCCTAAGCGAGTAATTATTGCGTGGCACAAACTATTTTCTGAGTTCAACAATGGTTGCGCCCCAACCTCCTGAACGAGCCGGAGCCTCGTAAAAGTATGCTACTGTAGGGAGTTTTTTGAGTAAACGCTGAACCTGGTTTCTAAGAACACCCTTGCCTTTACCATGAATAATTCTTACAGAATAGATCTTGGCTTCTGCGCATGCATGTATATACTCTTCCAACAGGCTGGGTATGTCCTTGGCTAGAAAAGTGTGCAGGTCAAGCACACCCTCAACAGGGACCCTTATGGGTTCCATGTCATTTATGTTGCTCGAGTCATCCTGCATTACCACCTCCCTCTTTAAGATGAACAATCTGAGTCTCAATCAGCAACAGTGCCACTCAAAATATATCGACCTGAGCAGTTACACAAATCCAGAGTCTTGAAGTGTCTCCGATGATTCAGTCAACAGGGTTATGCAGAGCGCCGGCTGGTTGTACATTTGTCTTAAATCATATCGAAAAAAGCATACCAACGCTTGACATTAAACAGATGTGTATGTACAATATGAAACATACACAATTCATAGGAGGAAAGACTATGCGAACCAACATTGTAATAGACGACGAACTTATGAATGAGGCCATGAAACTTAGCCGGCTAAAAACCAAAAAAGCTGCTGTTGAAACCGGACTCAAGCTATTGGTTCAAATTAAAAGACAAGAACGAATCAAAAGCCTACGTGGAAAATTGAAATGGGATGGTAACCTTGATGCAATGAGGATGGATCAGTGATTCTGGTCGACTCATCCGTATGGATTAACTATTTCAACGGTATTCCCACGTGGCAGACAGACTTGCTCGATAATTACCTTTCAAATATTCCTATAATAATTGGAGATTTAACCCTAGCAGAGGTCCTTCAGGGTTTCAGATCTAATAAGGATTATGAAACAGCCAAGGACTTTCTTAGTGTTCTTTCATTTCGCCAAATCGGTGGATATAATGTCGCCATTCAAAGTGCCCGAAATTACCGAGAACTTAGAAAAACTGGTGTTACTGTCCGAAAAACAATTGATATAATTATCGCAACCTTCTGTATTATGGAGGGTTTGACTTTGCTCCATGATGATCGTGATTTTGATCCCATGGTAACCCATTTATCCCTAAAGGTACCCACACCACGTTAGCTTCGATACTCCTGCAATCCAATTGCCGTTAAGCTGGGGACACAATACTCAATTCAGGCATGTCTTTTTTTCGGT
This sequence comes from Deltaproteobacteria bacterium, assembly GCA_030643245.1. Classification (GTDB taxonomy): domain Bacteria; phylum Desulfobacterota; class UBA8473; order UBA8473; family UBA8473; genus JAUXHQ01. The sequence goes on along the minus strand of DAOWME010000193.1, from coordinate 213 downwards.
CCCGGCTTTTGCGGTCGAAGCACCCGCCCCAGTCCCTTTTCTACCGTTTGCACAAAATGCTCACTACCAAGCGGTCTGCCGTTTCGCTCATATTAACGCAGATCATTTCTTTCCTGCTCTGATATGTCTTCCGATAAAAAATCTCTCCAGTCGCCTGCTATTTCAAGAAGGGGAAAGACATTGACCAGGTCGTCATCTTCCCCCGTGAGAGGA
>DAOWME010000101.1 GCA_030643245.1 Deltaproteobacteria bacterium | reverse complement strand
TCCTGCTCAACTGCACAGGCCGAAATAACTTCCCCATTTATACATCTCATCTTCAGGCCATCTTTGCCCGATCTTCAAACACAAAATCCTCGAAATAGGCAAAACTATTCCTGTGGTTTTGTATTTTCAGATCGAACAAATCTGACCTAAATCTGAGCGCCAACTTGAGGATGTTATTCCGGCCTTGTCCCTAATTCGCTTTTGAGGAATAAAACACCGAGGGGGGGTAAGATCAAGGATATAGAGTGACATCTTCCATGTGCTGGCGTTGAAGCAGCCCTGACGCCACCGAGGTTTCCCTCTCCGCGTCCACCGTATATCTTTGCATCACTATTGAGAACCTCTCTCCACAAACCGCTCCTTGGAACCCCCACCCTGTAATTATGTGCCGGAACCGGGGTGAAGTTGTAGACACAAAGTATGATGTCGTCAGTCTCTTTGCCCTTTCTTATAAAAGTTATTATGCTTTTCTCCCAGTTATGAAGGTCTATCCATTCAAAACCATCCGAAACAAAATCCAGTTCGTACAGAGCAGGTTCGCTCCTGTAGAGAAAGTTCAAATCCCTGACCCACCTTTGTATCCCCTTATGAGAGGCGTATTGAAGGACATTCCACTCCAAACTCTCGTCATGATTCCACTCCCTCCACTGACCGAATTCTCCTCCCATGAATAGAAGTTTTTTGCCAGGGTGGCCATACATATATCCGAATAAGAGTCTGAGATTTGCGGACCTCTGCCATTTATCTCCCTGCATCTTTCCGATGAGAGCGCCCTTTCCGTGAACCACCTCGTCGTGAGAGAGGGGGAGGAGAAAGTTTTCGGAAAATGCGTACATTATACTGAAGGTAAGTTCATTGTGATGATACTTTCTGTAGATTGGATCCTTGGAAAAATAGTCGAGAGTATCGTGCATCCATCCCATATTCCATTTCATGCCAAAGCCGAGACCTCCAACATATGTTGGCTGTGAAATCATCGGCCATGCCGTTGATTCTTCAGCTATGGTCTGTATACCTGGATAGGCTTCGTAAGCAGCCTCATTAAATTGCTTTAGAAAGGCTATCGCCTCCAAATTCTCCTCTCCCCCATACTCGTTTGGTACCCATTCTCCATACTCTCTTGCATAGTTAAGGTACAGCATGGATGCCACGGCATCCACTCTGAGACCGTCAATGTGGTATTTATCGAGCCAGAAGAGGCCGCTACTAACGAGAAACGCCCGCACTTCGTTCCTTCCATAATTGAAAATACAGGTATCCCATTCAGGATGAACCCCCTTCTTTGGATCAGCATGCTCATACAGGTATGTGCCGTCAAAGTAGACGATGCCATGTTCATCCATTGGGAAGTGGGAGGGGACCCAATCCAGTATGACGCCTATCCCATTCTGATGCAGATAATCTATCAAGTACATGAAATCCTGAGGCGTTCCGTATCTGCTGGTCGGTGCAAAATATCCTACAACCTGATACCCCCATGAACCATAGAATGGATGCTCCATGACCGGCAAGAACTCAACATGGGTAAACCCCATCTCCGTTAAATAATCTGTCAGACAGGGGGCCATTTCCCTATAGGTGAAGGACCTGCCCCCTTCCTCTTCAACCCTTTTCCACGAGCCAAGGTGTACTTCATAGATGACAAAGGGAGAATCAGGGGCGTTAGACAGATGCCTGTTTTCCATCCATTCGTTGTCTTCCCATTCATAGCTCAAATCCCAAACAACCGACGCCGTTTTTGGAGGCGCTTCGCAGTAAAACGATAAGGGATCTGCCTTGTCCACCTTGTAGTTGTTGTGCCTTGAGGCGATATGATATTTGTAAATGGTTCCCTGATCAATACCTGGGACAAAACCCTCCCATATGCCCGATTCATCAGCTCTCACTCTTAAAGGATGTGCTCCCGGAGTCCATCCGTTGAAGTCCCCCACAACCGAAGCCCTCTCTGCGTTTGGGGCCCATACTGCAAAGCATGTTCCCGACCTCCCGGAGGTGGTCATGTGGTGAGCGCCGAGTTTATCGTACAGTTTATGAAGCCTACCTTCCTTAAAGAGGTATATATCGTGATCCGTAAGAAGGCTTGCTCCGTATTCAATGCTTTCTGCTCTTTCCATTGTTTTCTCCCGCATATTCAGCTCAGACACCATTAAACATTAATTATAGAATTTCCACATTAATAAGTCAAATCATCCGACGTCCTTTAACTAAAAAACAATTTGCTTGCCCGCAGATCGATTTTGCTGTAGAATTATGAATATAAAAGAAGGGAGGAATTCATGACCGATTTTCATCAGGAAGGGATCATTACCACACTTCACTCACTTTACCAGATCTTTGATCGTGAGGAGTACCTGGCCAGCCTTGAGGGGAAGCTGGAGGAGTACTCCCGTCATCTCAAGATAAGCCTTCTTCTCCCATGCCTTTACTCGGAGATACTTAATCCATCAGTGCTCGACCACATACTGGACGAGATAGAGAAGGTCCGGTACCTCCGTAGCGTGGTGGTGGCCCTGGGAGGCACATCGGATGAAACCGAATTTAAAATGGCCAGGGAATATTTCGGGAGGCTTTCCACTCCCGATAGGGACATGAAAATAGTCTGGGTGGATGGACCGAAGATCCAAAAGATCTTCGATGATATCAAAAAACGAGAGATACCTACCGGGGTTCAGGGCAAAGGGCAGTCCGTTTGGATAACCCTCGGCTATCTCTTCGCTCGAGAGGACTGTGATGTAATCGCCCTTCACGACTGTGACATCGTCACATATGATCGTATCCTCTTGGGGAGGCTCATTGAGCCCACGGCCAACCCCAACAACGAGTTTGAGTTTTGCAAGGGCTATTACCCGCGGATTTCTCTGGACGAACGCGCTATGAAGGGAAGGGTCACAAGACTTTTTGTAGTGCCCTTTGTGGATGCCATGAGGCATATCATGCATGAACAGGGATTCCACGAGCTGGAATCTTTCTTCAGTTATCACCGGACCTTCAACTATCCCCTGGCCGGCGAATTTAGCTTTACCTCACGCCTGGCCCGGGGGATCAGTATAGCGTACGACTGGGGGCTGGAGGTCAGCACCCTTTCCGAGGTTTATCACAGAGTCATTTCCCGAAAGATCGCCCAGATCAGTCTGACCCAGAATTACGAACATAAGCATCAGGACCTCTCTCCGGATGACAGGACCAAAGGCCTCCACCGCATGGTGGTTGATATCTGCAAATTTTATCTCAACTACTTGCGATCTCATGGGGTTGCCCTTAACGACGCCTTTGTAGATATGATACGGCAGACCTATTATCAAAACGCCCTCAGGTTCGTCAAGAACTACAGCGACGATGCGGAGGTGAATAACCTGGCCTTCGATCGTTACGAGGAAGAGCTTACGCTCCGGCACTTTCGGGATTTCCTGTGGACCGCCTGGGAACAGAGCAAGAAACATCAAGAGGATACTCAAATCCCATCCTGGAACCGGGTGTTGTATAGTATCCCCGACATCTACGCCAACCTTCTCGAGGCAGTGGAGGCCGACAATGCTTGAACCGGGGGGTCAGGTAGTGCTCAAGGAACCGCCTCTCTCAACTGTTGAGCTGCCTCCTCAGGGGAGACAGGATTGATGTAAAAACCTGTCCCCCATTCGAAACCAGCGATCCGCGTCAGCCTGGGAATCAACTCCAGGTGCCAGTGGAAATCCTTCTCTATGGTGTGCCATAACTCTTCCCTGGGTGCGAGGTTAGGAGCTGTATGGATCACATAGTTGTACGGGGGAGTATCCGCCACCCTGTTCAACTTTTTGAGTATGGTCTGTAGTATATGCCCAAAAGAAGAGATCTCTTCTTCGCTTATGTTTGTGAAACTGCAGCTATGTGCCTTGGGAAAGATGTCTACCTGAAAGGGAAAGGCAGAGGCAAAAGCAGTGCGGGCGATGAAGTGTTGATTTTCATGGACAATCCTTTCTCCTGATTTCATATCTTGGCTTATTATATCACAGCAGATACAGGTTCCATGGGATCTGAAATAGCGAAGGGAGGAATCGAGTTCCTCTTTTAGATTTGTGGGGATTATAGGGGTGGCTATGATCTGAGAGTGGGAATGAACGAGTGAGGCGCCTGCTTGATCCCCCCAGTTCTTGAATACCAATACATATTTGAGACGGATGTCCCTGTGCAGGTCTTCGATCCGGTCCCTGTATACCCTCATTACCCTCTGTATCTGGTCCTCGCTCAGTTTTTCGAGTGGCAGGTTGTGTTCAGGGGTCTCTACCACCACCTCATGGGCTCCTATCCCCCTCATCCTCTCAAAGAGTCCCGGCTTTTCCCTTTTCAGGTCCCCTTCCACCATCAAAGCAGGGAATCGATTAGGGAATACCCTCACCATCCAACCCCTCTCATTGGGGTTCGTGCCAGGTTCCCGATCAGCAGTGATCTCTGGTGGCGTAAGAGCTTCATTCCCCGGGCAGAAGGGACAGGTTTCCGGCACCTTTCTAAGCGCCAGCGATCCGGGCCTTTTCCCCCTCTCCATGGAGATGATCACCCACCTGTCATACAAAGGGTCCTTTCGCAGTTCAGACATCCAGCCACCTCGGGAAGGTCGCCCCTTACCGTCATTATTCTCAAGATATTTTCTATTCCGCCATATTGCCAGGGGGCATAGTTTCCATGCCCTCGCATTTTGCCCTGGTTTTAAAAACCGGACACTTCGAGAAGTTCCCGGCGGAACAGAAATTGGTCTCTTCGTATAGGGTAGGGACCCTTAATTTTCCGTTACTATACCCATCGCAATACCCCTTGACCTTTTGCAGGAGATCCTCTGTTGCTATAGCCCGATAATATGGACATTTCATCTCTCTTTCCTATTTTATATCTATTTTTCTTTTACACCTCAACAACACAGTCCTCACTCCCATGTTCATTGGGCACATAAGAGTCCGCGTGCCAATCGTTCTCCCAACGCTTCCCCTCCAATAGATAGCGGAAGCGATATGACTGGCGTGAACGTAGGGAAACGGTAGTACTGAAGCCCCCATCTTTCAAGCGTTTCATAACCTTACCGTTAGAGCTCCAATTATTGAAAGTACCACAGAGAACGGCTGTTTTCGCATTGGCCTCAGGCGGTAGTCTAAAGGTAACACGGCATAAATTCCCGGTCTTTGAATAGTTCTTCTTTAACATCACACATTCCTTTGCACGTCCCTAACCTGTTAAATCCTCAAGGCGCATGACCATGGAAGAAGCTGCGCGAGGAACTCAGTCTTTAAAGCCTCCGGTCTTCACTTAGCGTCTTGAGATAAAGTTTTTCATACTCCCTTGCAGGCTTTTCCCAGGAATAGTCACACTTCATGGCGCTCTGCAAGAGTCTCTTCTGAGGGTCCTTTTCTTCGTATACCCTTGTCGCCTCCCTTATTGCAGATAAGATTGCCTCTTTGGAAAGATTGTGAAATTTAAACCCATTTCCGCTTCCGGATTCAGGATCGAAAGGGATTATGATATCATCGAGCCCACCTGTGGCTCTGACTATGGGGATCGTGCCGTATTTCAAGCTATATATCGCATTGAGTCCGCACGGTTCGTATCGCGAGGGGATCAGAAAAAAATCGGATCCGGCAGTGATTTCATGGGCAAGGGGTTCATCAAAGGCGACCCTTACCCCCACCTTGCCGTGATACTTATCTCTCAATTCAAGCGCCAGTCTTTCGTATTTTTCATCCCCCTTTCCCAGGATTACCAGACCACCGCATCTAGAGATTTCATCGGCAGCCTCTGCCACCAGATCAATCCCCTTCTGGTGCGCAAGCCTTGATACCAAGCCGAAAAGAGGAGCATCTTCCTCCAATTCCAGTCCAAATTCTTCCAACAGACTCCTTTTGCAGTCCTTCTTTCCGCTGAGATAAGTCGTTTTGCCATAATTCTTGCGGATGAACCTGTCCTTCTCCGGATCCCACTCTGTGTAATCCGCGCCATTGAGTATGCCATACAGATCCTCTTTCCTGGACTGCACAACCCCTTCCAACCCACATCCGAATTCCTTGGTCTGGATCTCTTGGGAGTATGTTCTGCTCACTGTGGTTACGGCATCCGCATAGACTATCCCCCCCTTAAGTAGGTTCAACTTGCCGTAAAATTCTATCCCCTCAGGGGTAAACGCCTCCCACGGAAGCCCGGTCAACGGCATATCAGCTTTCGGGAAGACTCCCTGGTAGGCAAGATTGTGAATAGTGAAGACGGTTCTTACTGTGGCAAAAGAAGGATCCCTTTTTAGGAGGGTTTTCAGGTAGACAGGGATTAACCCCGCTTGCCAATCGTGGCAGTGGATAATATCAGGTTTGAGTCCCATTGTCTTGATCAATTCCAGAGTTGCCCTGCAAAAGAATGTAAACCTTTCCGCATTATCTTCATAATCTCCCTTCTCGGATCCATACAACCCGTCACGGTCGTAGTAGTGATCATTTTTTATAAGCCATACGGTGATATGCTCTGCAAGGCTTGCTCGGAGAATCTCTCCTTGTACAGCCTTATCTGAGAGCGTAGTTACAAACTCAGGATTCACGTGTTCTGTTTCGAATCCTCCTTCCTTTACCATTCGATAGTAAGGCAGCACTATCCCGAGATGATGCCCGAGATTCTCAAGCTCTTTTGGTAATTGACCGACCACATCGGCCAACCCTCCTGTCTTGGCAAAAGGGACCATCTCACTTGCAACCATTAAGATATCCATGTAAAAATTTCCTCTCTTGGAATTTCTCAATGCCTATGGGTCTCGTTAATGACCGTTCCCCACGACAACGATTAAGGATTAGGGGGGGGTATTTAATATATGGAAATCTAAAGGAGTATTATGATAATGTCCGATCTACCTCTCCCAGCAATTCCCTGGCCCTGTTGGTGACCTCGTACATCCTGGGAATCCAGGCGTCTCCCCAGAAAAGATAACAACTGGTCTCGGATTTGAGGAGATGCTCATGAGCGGAGCCGAGGACCGTCTCTACCCCGGATAGGTGTATACCCTCTCTCTCTCTTTGCTTTAGGCGTTCTTCCAGTTCATGGTAGTAGCGGCTTAACTCCCATATATCTTCCACTGCCCTCTTCTGGGAGTCTGAACCGGCCCATTGGGAAAAGTCATAACCTCCGCTTGTCCCGATGTTCCATGCCCCGGCCTGTATACTCACCTTGGAGCAGGGCGGATTTTTCTCTATGAAATTTGAGATCTTTGTAGGGGACACGAAGATCTCCCCGAGTGTCAACCTTTCCATATAAGGGGCGAAGTAATGACCCCAGAAGCCTGAAGGTTCATGGGTTTGCCTGAACCAGCCCCCATTCTCCCCGTCAGACCAAGTTGTAACCAGAGACGGTTTTTTACAGCCCGCTGTCTTGGATCGCACCTCATTAGCAAACCATTCCGGGTTCAGTCCACTCTCCTGCGCATTGCTCAAGTCTCTGTCCCTAGGAATCACGATAATTTCAAAACCCTCATATTCGGCTATATGAGGCTGATAGAGGGTCTCCTCACGAGTTGACGGACGCTTAGACCTTACGTGGACACCATCGATAACCACATATTCGTAACCACTCTTCTTCAATGCAGGGATCAAGTCCATACAAAAAGCCATCTCCGGGGGCCAGAAGCCCATAGGTTCCCTGCCGAATACCTTTCGCATTTCCTCCCTGCCTCTCTTGAGCTGGGCTTCCCAGTCTTCTTTGGGAATGAGAGGAAAGATGGGATGGTAGTATCCCATCCCTATCAACTCAATATTCTCTTCCCGGGCATAACCTTCAAGCATGCGAGGGATATCGATAATAGAGGCATATCGTTTCTGTATTTCCTCATCCTGAAGTTGATCCAGGAGTACCCCCGAAAAACCCACGTTTACCCTGGCAACATCAGGGAACGCCCGGACATATTTTAAAGGACGTTCATAACAGAGAATGATCTGCCTTGCCTCCCACTCGTTCGTTTCTATGAGGAGTTTGAGGTTTCCTGGTGGCTGGTGCATATGGAGCCCCAAGCCGTGATATATTCTTTCTTCCATTTTACCCCCTTACCAGTGAAGGACCTCGAACCTTTAAAAATTATAGACTTCCAACATCTGATCCGCTATACTATCCCAGGAAAAGGCTGTCTCAACGGTTTTTCTGCCATTCCTTCCTATCTCTCTTGCCCTCTCAAAGTTGGCAAAAAGTGTGCCTATGCCCCATGCGATGCTCTCAGGCTTATCGTAGACCTTGAGACCATTGACCTCATGCCAGACAAACTCGTTTGGCCCTCCATTCTGAGTGGCAACCACAGGTTTTCCTGCGCTCCAGGCCTCGAGAACCACCACCCCGAAGGGCTCATTTCTGCTGGGGATACACACCACCTCCGATGCCTTAAACATGTCTGTCAATTCCTGTCCTGATCGATACCCCAGAAATCTTGTAGCATGGAAAACCCCAAGGGCATGGGCCCTCCCTTCTATGCTCCACCTCATATCTCCATCACCGATGAAGACAAATTTGGTATGAGGATAATTTCTTAATATAAAAGGTATGGTGTCCACCAAGAGGTCAGGTCCTTTCTGATAGGTCATCCTGCCCACAAAAAGCACCACAGGGTCTAACGGCCCTATGCCGTATCTTCCTTTAATCTCCCCTGGATCAATCCAGCCATCAAAGTTATGAATACTGATCCCATTATAGATTACCTCTGTTTTCCATTCAGGTATATTATATATCCATTCGATTTCATTTTTTAAATTATTCGATACCGCTGTAATTCTATCCGCAACGTAACTTCCCTGTCGTTCATAATCCCTGACCAGGGCCGAGGCCCCATCCCGGAAGTTGTTGCCACACCTCCCGTACTCTGTGGAATGAAAAGTGAAGATAGCCTTCTTATCGCTGCATTGTTTTATCCAGTCAATGACATTAGTCGTTAACCAATCGTTAGCGTGAATAATGTCAAACCCGCCAATATGGTTCTCTGTTTCGAAGAAATGGTGGACAAAGGAGCGGCACATGTCATTCACCTCCTCGAAGAAATCGGGGCTAACCCTATGAGGGCAACGATGGTAGCGGACTCCTTCAACGAGTTCATACCACTGCTGACCGTGCCCCATGCGGGTGAAGACATGTATCTCGTGTCCCTTCCTTTCCAGGGCCGCTGCCAGTTCGGTCACCACCGGCGCGATACCCCCTACGCAAATGGAGTGCAATGTTTCCCAAGAAAACATGGCGATTTTCATCTTCGTATTCCTTTTTTTGACTTGAGAGTCTAAAGTTCTCTCGTCATGCCGGACTTGATCCGGCATCCAGAAGTCATATGATACTGATAATATTCTGGATTCACGGCACATAATTTGTGATTCTAATAATTTCAATAAAGTATTCTATTCTCATCAGATGGGCGAGCATCTCCCCAATCTAAGTCGCTAACATGTAGTCAGCCACTCTTTGAGGAGAACCATAATAGGTACTCCTTTGCTGCCTCCGGGTCTTTTTTTTTGGCGATAACCATTACCCCTGAACTTGTCATAAAGAAGCGCTCCTTGTCTTCTTCCAGGTCGTACCCGATCTCGGTTCCGGGAGGTATCTTTACCCCTTTGTCTGTGATGGCCCTCTTGATCCTGCAATATCTCTCCACCTCCACATCTTCCATCAACACTGACTCCTCCACATCAGAGTAACTGTTGACCCGAACCTGGGGTGAGAGGATAGAACTCTGCACCCTGCCACCGCTGATGATGCACCCCCCC
>DAOWME010000199.1 GCA_030643245.1 Deltaproteobacteria bacterium | reverse complement strand
TCCTGCTCAACTGCACAGGCCGAAATAACTTCCCCATTTATACATCTCATCTTCAGGCCATCTTTGCCCGATCTTCAAACACAAAATCCTCGAAATAGGCAAAACTATTCCTGTGGTTTTGTATTTTCAGATCGAACAAATTTGACCTAAATCTGAGCGCCAACTTGAGGAAGTTATTTCGGCCACGTCCCTAAGAAAGGAGTCGATTATGTTTAAAACAAGGGTCACGGAAGTGCTTGGCATTGAATATCCCATAATTGCCGGAGGGATGAACTGGCTTTCTCGAGCAGAATTAGCTGCTGCCGTTTCCGATGCAGGTGGATTAGGGATTATCACCTCAGCAAACTTTGCCAGCGGGGAGGAGCTTCGTGAGGAGATCAAGAAGACGAAAGAACTGACGAACAAGCCTTTTGGTGTGAATATCAGCCTGTTCCCATCAATCAAGCCACTGCCCAATGACGAGTTCGTTGAGACCTTAATCGACGAAGGGGTTGCGGCAATTGAAAGCTCAGGGGTTCGCACCCCAGCGGAATACATTCCCCGTCTGAGGGAAGCTGGAGTAAAGGTCATACACAAGTGTGCTTCGGCAAGGCATGCCGTCAGAGCGGAGAAAGATGGGGCTGATTTGGTAACTGTGGTCGGATTTGAAAACGGGGGTGCACTAGGTATGGATGATATACCTACTCTGGTCCTGATCCCGGCAACTCGGCAGGCAGTCAAGATACCGCTTATTGCCGGAGGAGGGATTGCCAATGGTCGTGGATTTTTAGCTGCCCTGGCTTTGGGCGCTGAAGGTGTGGTTATTGGGACCGGTTTCATGGCGACAAAGGAATGTCCAGCCCATCCAAAGTTTAAGGAGTGGATGTTGCGGAGCAACGAAACCGACCTTGCTGTGATAGAACGCTCCATCGGGATGCCGCACCGTTCACTGAGGAATGAAGCAGTGGAGAAAGTGGAGGAATTGGAGGCTGAAGGTGCTTCTTTTGAAGAGATAGCCAAGGTTGTCAGCGGCGAGAAGTATAAGGAGACTTTTCTGGATGGTAAACTGGATGCAGGCATGGCATACTGTGGCCTATGCGTAGGACAAGTAAATAAGGTTATAACGGCCAAAGAGTTCATCGATGGCCTAATTGCGGAGGCGAGTGCTGCTGCTCAGCAGCTCGCCTCTCTGGGAGGAGTAGCAAAATGAGTGTCAAAGTCAAAATCCCGCCGCTTCTGCGTACGGCTACCCGAAGACAGAAAGTAGTGGAGGTAGAGGCCGGTAATGTTGCCGACTGTCTGGAAAAGATGGGAGAGCGTTTCCCAGGTACGAAGAGCCACCTATTTGACGAGAACGGTGAACTGAAGTCAAGCGTTACCATCAATGTCAACGGGAAAGACGTCCGGTCTCTTTCCGGACTGAAGACAGCTTTGGAGCCTGAGGATGTGGTGAATATCTTGCTCGCGCATCCGGCTATGGGTTGAATCAGCATAGGAACGAGGTCTGGACAGCAAGAAAGGTGCCTGGTCGTTTGATCAGATGAGGTAAAGGCGTAGATGAGTCGGGATGACTTCTTGAATATTACGCGAGAGAAATTCAATCAGGCGGTTAGAGTGGCAAAGCCACTATTCTGTTATTTCAGCGTTACCGAAGCCTGTGACCTAAATTGTAAATATTGCGGATCTGATTCCAAGAAGTCGTTAGATAATGAACTGACTACCCAAGAAGTTTATGATGTTCTGGACAATATGGCACAAGCGGGTACCATGGCAGTGTTACTGGCAGGTGGAGAGCCAACTCTGAGAAAAGACCTAATCCGGATCGTAAAATATGGGGCAAGTCATCGGTTAAGAATGGCCATAAACACCCATGGCCACTTCGTTGATAAAGAGTATGCATGGAGATTAAGGGATGCCGGGGTTTTGGAAGTAAAGGTCAGTATAGATGGCCTGGAAGAAACTCATGATGAAAACAGGGGGAAGGGTTCTTTCAAAAAAGTAATAGAGGCATTAAAAAATTGCAAGAGTGTGGGCATACCTTTTGTAGAGATGGCTGCAACAATCTCCAGGATTAACTATAATGAATTGAAAGACATGATAAACTTGGCCCTGGAGCTGGAAGTAGGTATCATTGCTAATGAATTCAGCCCAATTGGCAGGCCAACCGGTATGTTCGACCTGATTCTAACCAAGGAACAAAGAAGGGAAATGCAGCGTTATCTTTTGAGAGTACGAAAGTCCGTGGGATGGAGGAAGGTTAATTTTGAGGATATTTATATAATCTCTGAGGATGAAGCTACAAAACGGATATGTGCGGATCCATGCAAATCATGTGGCTATCATGATTTTAATATTGGATGTATCAGCGGGATCTACGCCTATTCAATAACAGCAGATGGGAAGGTCCTTGGAGGGGATATAATCTTTCCGGGGGATGTGACCAGATATCAGGGTTTGGTAATCGGTGATTTAAGAAAAGAGCGACTACGCGATATCTGGAAGAATTCTGAAGTGCTTAATCTGTTCAGGGATAGAGATAACCTGAAGGGAAAGTGTGGGAGTTGCACGTATAAATACGTCTGTGGAGGATGTCGAAGAAGGGCTTACTTGATGGGGGATGTGATGGGCGAAGATCCCTCGTGCTGGGTGGACGGGACTGCTTGATGGGTTTACCCATCAAGCAGTCCCTTATCTTTACTTCCCGGTAAACTTGGGAGCGCGCTTTTCCGTAAATGCTGCTCGTCCCTCCTGGTGATCATCGGAGTGTAGGCACTGGATTTGCGCATAATTTTCAGCCTCTGCGAACGCTTCTATATCTCCATGCAGGGCCAGATGGAAAAGATGCTTAGCCAGGCCGTAGGCCTTGGTTGGCCCATTGGCCAGTTCCGTGGCAAATCCCATTGTTGCCTGTTGCAATTCTTCGTGGGGCAATACCCGGTTAATCAGACCCAGTTCCAGGGCCTCCTGCGCCCTTACCATTCTGCCGGTAAATACCAGTTCTTTTGCTACCGGCAGGCTTAACATTCTGCTCAAGAAGAAGATGTTTCTTCCGTCCGGCACCAATCCGACCCGGCTAAATATCTGAGAAAACCTCGCCTCTTCTGAGGCGAAGATAATATCACAGGAAAAAGCCAGACCGCAGCCTACACCCGTTGCCAGACCGTTAACCTCTGCAATAACCGGTTTACGCATCTCCGACAATAGATTGATGCACGCATTCACTGCATCTATTCTTTTTTCAAAAAGAGGAACCGGCAGCTTACCCTGGCCGGTAACATCAGCCCCTGAGCAAAAAGCCTTTCCCGCTCCGGTAAGTATTACGGCCCGCACACTTTCATCATCAGTTAACTGACGCAGCTTCTCCGCCAACTCTATACGTATCTCCATGTCCAGGGCATTCATTACCTCCGGGCGATTGAGAATAACACGCGCGACATTTTCATGCCGTTCCAGTAATACCTTCATGATTTTTCCTCCTGTCCCTTAGATTGATACCATATACTATACCTTTCAGAAAAAGAATTTGGGGGTCCTCTTGGATCCATAGAAGTGCTACCAACATGGCTGTTTGATCAGTCGGGCGTAAGACGCTGGGTTTAAGGCAAAATACCTTTAGCCTTAAACCCAGCGCGTATACTAACCGGCTTCCTTCCAGACATGAGCAATTTTTAGCAAGGTCAAGGGGTTACGAGGAGAAGACTGACCCTAAGAAGCGGATTTTAAATAAACGCATCCGTCTGCCACTCCCCAAATACATCCCTCAAGACGTCGCACTGTTCTTGGACTGTAGCATACTCCTTTGCCAGCTCGATAAAAAGAGGGAACAAATTCTCTTCTTCCTTTTTGGCTGCCCCTTCCAGTTCGCTCAGAAGCCTTATCACCTCCCGGTTGTTTCTTGTACGTTTCACTTCAGCCAGGTTGGCCTTCTGCAGTTTCTCGGCCTGATATCTCTTCTCTTCAGAATATGGGTGTTCAATGATCTTGCTGGTGGTTACATCGAGCTCATATTCCTCTGTAAAACAGTTGACCCCCACTATAAGGTCCTCCCTCCTCTCTATCCTGGCCTGACGTTCAGCAGCGCTCCTGGCAGTCTCGCGTTGCATATATCCACTCTCTATGGCCGCCACTGCACCGCCCATCTCTTCGATCTTTTCTATCCCGTTCCATCCAGCTTCCTCTATTTCATTGGTCAAAGATTCCACGTAATAGGATCCAGCCAGAGGATCCATAACATCGCACATCCCCGTCTCATACATGAGAATTCTCGTTGCGTCCTCGGCCAGTTGTCTTGCTTCTAAACTCCATCCCAACCCCAGTGGTTCATCATACGGCGGGAACGCTACCGGTGGCCCTCCTGAAAGGACACCGGCTATCGCTCCCACTACAGAACGGGTAAGGTTGTTAAGGGCACGTTGCTTAGTGGTACTACTACATCCGATACTGGCTGTCATAGGGCACCGGAACCTCATGCTATCCTCTTTCTTTGCGCCAAACCTTTCTTTAAGGATTTTGGCCCACATACGACGAACTGCCCTGTGAAGAGCGATCTCCTTGAAAAACTCCATACTGCCGCCAGGTCCGCCGGTAAACTTGGGGGCAAAGGCGTCAATATCCAACCCGGCATTCACCCCCTCTTGTAAATAGGCGATACCGATAGCCATATTGAAGGCCAACTCCTGCTCGCGGGTAGCCCCTCCTTCCCGAATATGATAACCGGTAAAACTGGTTATATTTAGACCGGGAAGGTTCTTTGTAATGAAAACCGCACTGTCTCTGAACATTCTCATGGATGGCCTGGGGGGAAATATGTAGGTGCCACGGGAAACGAATTCTTTCAATGTATCATTCTGTGGAGTACCCTTCAACTTTGCCATGGGTATCCCCCTCTTCTCTGCCAGGGCTACATACATTGCAATAAGGATATTTGCAGGGGCATTAATAGTCATGTTTGTGGCGACCTTGTCTAGATCGTTCTCGCCGGTAAATGCTTCACATATTACTTCAAGGTCTCTCAGGGTATCGACTGCCACGCCTACCTTGCCAACCTCTCCTTCAACCATCTCATTGTCGGAATCGTACCCGCATTGGGTGGGGAGATCAAAGGCGAGATTCGGACCGCCTGTCCAGCTCAATTTCGCCATCTCTTTGTAATAATCCCTCGTATCTTCCGGGGTACCATACCCGGAATATTGTCCTGACCTCTTCAACCCCCCTGGCTTGGCACCCCTCTGGATCCTCGGCACAAGATTCACAGAATAAGAGGCCGCAGTAAAGGGGTATTGGCCGGGGAAACCAACATCTCGCTGGAAGTCAAAATCATCGACATCTAAAGGCGTATGGAACTTTGTCGGCCTATCCTCCATCCTAAATCTCCTGGCTGCCGGCAACAATACCTTTTCTTCCCACTGCTTTTTCTCATCCCTTATCTCGCTCATCTTATCTTTTTTATCGATCATAAACCTACCCCTTTCAATCGTAACAACTCGTTTTTATAACAAAAATAGGCATCCTTCATACATCGATTTACACTTTTTAAATTATGGCTGCTTCAACGGTGGTTAAATTTTAACCCGTGCAGAACTCGCATCTAAGGGACGTGGCCGAAATAACTTCCTCAAGTTGGCGCTCAGATTTAGGTCAGATTTGTTCGATCTGAAAATACAAAACCACAGGAATAGTTTTGCCTATTTCGAGGATTTTGTGTTTGAAGATCGGTCAAAGATGGCCTG
>DAOWME010000051.1 GCA_030643245.1 Deltaproteobacteria bacterium | reverse complement strand
GCAACTTATTGAATCCAGGACCAAAATTGCGCATAGACAAAACCGGAAGCTAACGCTTCGTATTCACGCTGACACTCAAAGCAGTGCCGTTTTTTTGCATTTGCATATGCCTTGTTAAAAGTCGCATTTGCCAAAATTTCTGTTGGCTTTGCGTACAGGTGATGCGTAGCGTTGGCAGATAAAATGAATGTCATTCTTTTATGAAAACCAGACTGAACCTTTGTCGACCCCCACCGCAGGCAGACCATTGCTTTTGAGCATTAAATATATGGATCCTGCATATCTAGCAACCGCAAGAGAGTTGCCGTAAAAGAAGGTTTAAGCCAATCTACGGTTCGAGATATCTTTAACCGCTGGGCTAAGGGGCGGGGCCGAAATAACTTCCTCAAGTTGGCGCTCAGATTTAGGTCAGATTTGTTCGATCTGAAAATACAAAACCACAGGAATAGTTTTGCCTATTTCGAGGATTTTGTGTTTGAAGATCGGTCAAAGATGGCCTGAAGATGAGATGCACAAATGGGGAAGTTATTTCGTCCCCGTCCCTTATGTTATTGATGAACTAAGTCCAACAAATGGAGCTAATATGCTCCAGCCTGACCGGCTTATTGAAAGGAGATAAGCCTTATGGAATCAAAGACCTTTTCAATACCCAACATAAGTTGTGATCATTGCGTAATGAGCATCAAAAAGGAGTTGAGCGAGATTGAAGGTGTCTCAAGTATAGAGGGAGACCCTAACTCAAAAGAAGTAACTGTTGAATACGATGCGCCGGCAACTCTTGAAAAACTCAAATCCACACTTAAGGATATAAATTATCCGGCCGAATAAACTCGCTGCGCGATTTTATATAACGCCCCGCCAAAGACAGGGGCTTAAAGCAGCACCGAAGTCGCGTTTCATAAAATCATCGTGCTTGGTGAAATAGTTATACAATGAGGCGATTCGATTGTCCGAGCAAAACGTAACGATTCCGATAACAGGGATGTCATGCGCCAATTGCGCCCTGAATATCGAAAGGAGTGTCAAAAAACTCCGAGGAGTCAAGGAGGCGAATGTCAACTTTGCCACCGAGCGGGCTGCTATATCATATCATTCAAATGATATAGAGATAAAAGATCTGGTAGAGAAGATTCATGATGCAGGCTACGGAGTGGCAAAGGCAACCGTTGACATCCCGGTTACCGGTATGACCTGTGCCAATTGCGCCACGACTATTGAAAGAAGCTTGAACAAGAAGGTTCGGGGCGTGGTCAGGGCTTCAGTCAATTTTGCTACAGAGCGTGCCCATGTGGAATACATTCCGACCATTACAACCATGGATGATATCATCGCCGCTATAGAAAGGGCGGGTTACAGAGCCTTACGACCGGCTGAGACAATTGATGACGAAGATGCGGAACTGGCCGCTCGGAAAGCCGAGATAAAAAATCAGGCCCGCAAGTTTTTTACAGGCCTCTTATTTACCGCCCCGCTCTTCTTTCTCAGCATGGGAAGGGATTTCGGCCTTTTTGGATTATGGGCACATGCTGTTTGGGTCAACTGGCTTTTCCTGGCATTGGCTACTCCTGTCCAGTTTTACACTGGCGGGGATTACTATACCGGAGCATTGAAAAGCATAAAGAATGGCAGTGCCAATATGGATGTCTTGGTGGCTATGGGGTCCTCCGTAGCCTATTTTTACTCCCTTGCCGTCCTTCTTTATTCTCCCCTTGGCGAGCATGTATATTTTGAGACCTCTGCCGTTATCATCACCCTAATTAAGCTTGGAAAGATGCTGGAATCCAGAACAAAGGGTCGAACGGGAGGTGCTATCCGCAAGCTGATGGGGCTGCGTCCAAAAACGGCAACCATTATAGAGGATGTTAAAGAAAAGGAAATCCCTCTTTCCCATGTAAATGTGGGTGATGTGGTTATTGTCCATCCAGGTGAAAGCATCCCTGTGGACGGTGTGGTCCTTGAAGGTGAATCTACGGTTGATGAATCTATGTTGACCGGCGAACCCATTCCCGTTGACAAGAAATCAGGAGCCAGACTAACAGGAGGCACTATTAACGGGGAGGGCCGCCTCAAGTTCAAGGCAAACAGGGTCGGAAAGGATACGATCTTGGCCCAGATCATCCGGCTGGTTCAGGAGGCCCAGGGCAGCAAGGCTCCCGTTCAGGCATTAGCGGATCGCGTCGCAGCGGTGTTTGTACCCTGTGTAATAGGGATCGCTTTTTTGACTTTTATCCTCTGGTGGGCAATCGGAGGCGAATTCGTGCCGTCCATGATACGATTGGTGGCAGTGCTGGTCATTGCCTGCCCCTGTGCCCTCGGGCTTGCCACTCCTACGGCCATTATGGCCGGGACAGGAAAGGGGGCGGAAAAAGGCGTGCTCTTCAAGAATAGCGAGGCCTTAGAGACAGCCACAAAACTTGATACGATTGTCCTGGATAAGACCGGGACTATCACCTTGGGCAAGCCCTCCGTGGTCAATATAATTGTGTCTAATTCACTTATTAAAAACGAGGGAGAACTTCTAAGACTTGGAGCCTCGGTGGAAAGGGGGTCTGAACATCCTATAGGACGGGCCATAGTCAAGGAGGCGGAAAAGAGAGAGATTGACCTTGTCGAACCAGAGAACTTTAAGGCCTCAAGTGGTCTTGGAGTACGGGCAAAAATAAACGGGCAAGAGGTCCTGGCAGGAAAACCGAACTGGTTTGATGATATGGGCATTGGCCTTGGTCGTGCGAAAGACCAGGTGCGGTCCTTGCAGGGTAAAGGAAAGACAGTGGTAATAATTGTGGTTGATAAACAACTTGCTGGCCTTATAGCTGTGGCTGATACGGTCAAGCCGGAGTCAAAAGAGGCCATTGAAAAACTGCACGAGCAGGACGTAAATGTTGTCATGTTTACAGGGGATAATATCAGGACAGCGAAGGCAATCGCATCGGAAGTCAATATTGATGAGGTAGTTGCAGAAGTGCGGCCTGAAGAAAAATCAGCGAAAATCAAAGAGCTCCAGGATAGAGGCGAAAAAGTCGGGATGGTGGGGGATGGAATCAATGATGCCCCGGCACTTGCCCAGGCCGATGTGGGCCTGGCAATCGGGACAGGAACAGATGTGGCTATAGAGTCCGGCGATGTGATCCTGGCAAGCGGTAGTCTGAAAGGTGTTGCAAGAACAATCAAACTGAGCAGGGCCACTATGAGAACCGTCAGGCAGAACCTTTTCTGGGCCTTCATTTATAATATTTTACTTATACCTGTTGCAGGAGGAGTGCTCTATCCTTTTGAATTTCTGCCTGCATTTTTAAGACAGCTTCATCCTATTGTGGCGGCATTGGCCATGGCTATGAGCAGCATTACGGTCGTCTCCAACAGTCTTCTCCTGTATAGGACCAGGATAGATTGAGACAATAATAAAAAGAAAGGGCATCCTTCATACATCAGTTTACACTTTTGAAATTATGCCGAGACCATTTTTTTTAATAGAAAGTGTAAACTACTTTATAGCTTTTATGAAGGATGCCAAAGAAAGAAAGGAGAAACATATGAAGCCTATAGAAATTGTAAAGGACATTTACTGGCTGGGAGTCATTGATTGGAACATCAGGGATTTCCATGGGTATTCCACCTATCAGGGAACCACCTATAACTCATTCCTGATCGTTGATGAAAAGATCACCCTGATTGATACGGTAAAAAAGGAATTTGCGGATGAATTGATTGCAAGTATCAGTCAAATAATTGATCCCAAGAAGATTGATTACGTAATCAGCAACCATACAGAAATGGATCACTCCGGGGGACTGCCAAGGGTAATGCACAGGATTGGGGAGGATACCCCCCTCTATTGCTCCAAAATGGGGCACAAAAATCTTTCAATGCATTTCTCACAGGAGTGGAATTACCAGCCAGTTGAAAACGGTGGGGAATTGAGCCTGGGAAAGAGAACCCTCACATTCCTGGAAACCAGGATGCTTCATTGGCCGGATAGCATGTTTACCTATGTTAAAGAAGACAAGATCCTTTTTTCAAGTGATGCCTTTGGACAGCATTACGCGGGGATCGAAAGGTATGACGACGAGATTGGAGAGGCAATCATGCCCCATGCCAAGAAATACTTCGCCAATATCCTGCTGCTTTACTCTCCACTAATACTAAAGTTGGTGGAAAAGGTTTCAGAAATGGGACTGGCCATTGATATGATCTGTCCTGATCACGGTATAATCTGGCGTGAAAACCCTTCAAAAATCATTAATGCCTATGTGGAGTGGAGCACCCAGAAACCAAAGAGAAAAGCCGTAGTCATTTATGATACCATGTGGCACAGCACAGAGATCATGGCTGAGGCTATTGTGGAGGCCCTTGGCCAGGAAGGTGTCAATGCCCGGCTAATGCACCTGCGGTCCTGTCACCGGAGCGACATCATAACCGAAGTTCTTGATGCCGGAGCGGTCATTGTTGGCTCTCCTACTATTAATAACGGCCTTTTCCCTACGGTCAGCGATTTTCTGACCTATATGAAGGGTTTGAAACCAAAGAACAAGGTTGCAGCGGCATTCGGTTCTTATGGCTGGAGCGGTGAGGCGGTTAAACTCATAAATCAAGAATTTGAAGAGATGAAATTTGAAATCATTGACCCTGGTACTAGAATACAATACGTGCCGGATGATAAAGGCCTTGATGCCTGCCATAATTTAGGCGAGAAAATCGCCCGGGCCCTTCCTTAGATCTTGCCTAGTCCACTGATTAGGCCATCAATGACATATGCTTTAATTGCATATGAAAAACGGGGGTGAAGGTATGAAAGAGTTGGAAATCGGTATTCGGTAAGCCCACCGGATCAAAGGTGGGTGAGCCGGAAAAGGAAGAAATGCCAAAAGAACAAATGGAACAAAGGAAGGAGGCCATTATGGCATCAGTTAGAGCGATCAGTGTGGACAGCCATTTTGTGCACAAGATCTGGCAAGAGAAAGAGCTCTCCAAGATGGTAGAAGGGGGTGTTTCCTTTCCCATGTTATCCCATGCCGGAGGCAAGATAGGATCGGTTTATGGGGTATACAATGGTCCTGTACATAGACGTTTTTTAATGACAGAGTCCGTTACGGGGCAAGAACGACAAAGAAGGATTACCATATGACGTTGAGAGAACGTGTCAGCATGATCAGTCTGGGTTGTGCCAAAAACCTTGTCGACACAGAGGTAATGTTAGGGTTGTTAATTGAGAGCGGCTATCAAATATCCGAAAGGGAAGAAGAGGCAGAGATTATCATAATAAACACCTGCGGTTTTATCGAGGTTGCAAAGGAAGAGTCTATAGATACGATACTGGAGTCAGCGGAGCTCAAAAAGACCGGCAATTGCCGTACTTTGGTGGTGACAGGGTGCCTGCCTCAGCGGTATGAGGATGCGCTTGTTAAGGAACTGTCTGAAGTGGATATATTCATCGGTACCGGAGAGTTCCATAAGGTTGTTGAGATATTGGATCGGTTTAGAATGTCCGAAGATCCGCCAAGGAGTTATATCGGTGAACCCCGATTTCTATATAACCACAAGACTCCCAGGTTGAATACCTGTGCAGATTACAGTGCCTATGTCAAGATAGCGGAGGGATGTTCCAATTCCTGTTCTTATTGTGTGATCGGAAGAATACGAGGGAGGTTCCGTAGCAGGGTTCAGAATTCCATTATCGAGGAAGTGGAAAATCTGGTGGCGATGGGGGTAAAAGAGATCAATCTCATCGCACAGGATACTACCATGTTCGGTAGAGACATCAAGTCGGCTGCGAACTTTGAAGGTTTATTGAGGGAGTTGGCACGGATTGACGGGCTTCAATGGATTCGTGTCCTATATACCCATCCTGCACATTTCACCGAAGGTCTGATCAAAGCAATAAAGGAAGAAGAAGCGGTCTGTAACTACATAGACCTGCCGATACAGCATATTAATGATAAGATACTGGAGGCCATGGGCAGGAAGACAAAGGGCAGCCACATACGGAGGCTGATCGAGAGACTGAGGAGAGAAATCCCAGATATCTCCATTCGCACTTCATTGATCGTCGGGTTTCCCGGGGAGACCGATGACCAGTTCGGGGAGTTGCTCGAATTCATGCAGGACATAGAATTCGAAAGGTTGGGTGCATTCAAATATTCCAAAGAAGAAGGCACAATGGCCGCAACTTTTCCAAATCAAGTCCCGGAAGAGACAAAGGAGGAACGTTATCATAGGGTGATGGAGGTTCAGAAGGGTATAGCAGTGAAGCTTAACAGGGGACTAGTGGGGACTACCACAAAGGTCCTGATAGAAGGCCTCAGTGATGATAATGGTGGGGTTGGCGGACAGCCGGCCTTACTGAAGGGGAGGACACCTTGCCAGGCGCCCGATATAGATGGGATAACTTACATTACGAAAGGTAAGGCCATCCCCGGAGAAATGCATGATTTGTTGATTACCGGTGTGAATGCCTATGACTTGATAGGAGAGATCGTTTCCATTCCCTAAATTCAGGGAGGATCAGAGAATAAAATGCAGGATGGCTCTTGGAGTCAGTAGTGTAACGACTGTGACCATACAAAGGAGACGGAGAAGCTAAAACTCATTAGAAAGAAAGTTCTGGATCTGGGCATTGGTGAAGACCGGACCGTCTTTGCAAACATATATGTTTCCAATGTTGCACCTTCCGCACTTACCGATGCCACACTTCATCTTCATCTCAAGGGTAGTCAGTATTTGGTCATTGGTAAAACCGAGCTTTTCTAATGACATCAGTGTGAATTTTATCATTATGGGCGGACCACACGTGATGGCCACGGTATTCTCCGGAGAGGGACCGATCTCTTCCAGAACCGGTGGGATAAGCCCCACTCTGCCGGTCCAATCCTCATCTCCATTGTCCACTGTTGTGTACATGTTTACCGCATCGTCCTTTTCCCATGCTTCGAGGTCATATTTGAAGGAAAGGTCTGCCGGGCTTCTGGCACCGTAAAGGATCGTTACATCCTCGTAAGTATCGCGGTTATCAAGCACATTCCAGATCAGAGACCTGAGGGGCGCCAGCCCGATACCACCGCCTACAAAGACAAGGTTCTTGCCTTCGAGCAACTCCAGAGGAAACCAATTTCCATAGGGCCCTCGAAAACCTATCTCATCCCCTTCCTGGAGTTCATGGATCGCAGCCGTTACCTTCCCAGCCTTCATTACACTGAACTCCAGATAATCCATCCTTGTGGGGCTTGAAGATACACAGAAGGTCGCTTCACCCTCTCCGAATATCGAATATTCGGCAAATTGTCCAGACTTGAAGCTGAATTTGCTTTTTTGACTCTCATCCTTGAAGTTAAAGTGAAAGGTCTTGATATTCTGAGTTTCCCGGATCACCTTTTCAATCTTCATTACATGAGGTAAATAAACGTTGTCGCCTTCCATCGATGAACCACCCTTCTCCTTCTCGTATCTTTACTTACCGCGCTCTCGTAAGGAAACTAAAACACCTTAAAACGAATTAATTTAAACAATTAGCAGCATTGGCTCATGTGAAGCACATATACCTTTAGGCTTTCAGAGCGCCTGTATGCCGCCAATTATCTCTGTTACGTCGACATTTACGGGGCATTCCCTTATGCACCTTCCGCACCCGGTGCATGCTATGGTTTCAAAATTCATCTGAAAGTATTCGAACTTATGATGATACCGCTGCCTTATCCGTCGCCACTTCTCATGACGCGGGTTCTCCATGGGCATCCTGGTAAAGAGCGGAAACTTGCAGCTATCCCAATTCCTTACCCTCTTCCCGTCCTTCTTATTATTCTCATCACATATGTCGAAACAATGGCAGGTTGGGCACACATAGGTGCATATCCCGCAGGACATACACTTCCTTGACACGTCTTCCCAATATTCCCTGTTTTCGAAGCTCGACCTCATCTTATCGAGCAACCCGGACGTATCGATCTGTCTGGTTATCTTCTCTTTTGCCGAATCTCCCAACTGCTTTGCTTTTGATTCTTCTTCGCCGCTCGCTTCGGAAAGACCGCTCATCTTCGACAACAGGTCTTCCCCTTTGTCCGAGACAGCCTCCATCAACAGTTCATCGCCGATATCCGAACACAAGAGATCCACATCCTGCGATTCTCCCGGGGAGATATCGAGAGATGTGCAAAAACAGGTGTCACAAGGCTCATTGCAGGCTAAGCCGACAATGGTGGCATTCTCTCTCCTTGTGAGGTAGTAAGGATCCCTGTAAGTATCGGAGAACAGAGTGTCTGTTATCTTCAATGCTCTGGCGTCACACGGACGCACACCAAATACGATTTGAGGTCGTCCGTTAGGGAGCAGCTCCTCTATTTCATATCCCGCTTCCCCCTTACGGAAACGTAGCATCGCTTCCACAGGGGGGAAGAAAAGCGCCTTTGGGGGAATCGTCGTATTCCTGTACCATTCAGTAAAATCAGCGCTATTCCCATCCCAAGGGTCAAAGCCCACATATCCCTTTGATCCGGAAGGCACAAATAGGGAACAATCTTTGCTCAATTCGTTGAAAAGAGTCTTTAACTGGTCTTTCTTGATCTTCTTATAACCCATAATAGATCTCTCGCATTCTAATAGTTCACCTTTTATTTCATGAACTCATCCGGATCCGTAGCTTCATAATGACTGAAAACAGGCGGGGCATCCTTGTCTATACCCACCTCGTGACCGAAAAGGTCCTTCACTTCCTCCACCATCTTCCTCTGAAGACTCCTCAGGGGGATGCCCACAGGACAAGCCCGTTCACACTCTCCACAATCCGAACATCTGCCTGCAACGTGAAGGGTCCTTATTAACTGAAAGGTGAGATTGTCCTGCCACGTTGCATAGGTGGCAACCCATTGAGGCATATTGACATCCACGAAGCACCTTTCGCAGAAGCATGCGGGACATACGTTCCTGCAACCATAGCATCGAATGCACTTGCTGAATTGTTCCTTCCAATAATTCCATCTCTCTTGGGCGTCCATACCCTCGAGTTCTTTGATTCTTTCGAGACTCTTTTCAATATCAAGGTTTGGGGCCACCTCACTACCCAGCAACATGTCGTATTCCAAAGGGGTAGGATGCTCACACCCGTAACATTTGTCGAATATCACATCTCTGAAGGGTATAGTCTTCTTCGAACCGTCCACTTGAAGCGTCAGGTTCTCCCCTTCCTTCTCTGCATCTGTAACGCGATCGATCTCTGCGCCGATTTGACCCGCCAGTTTTTTTAAATCAACCACGCCTTCGCACGGAACACCAAATATAATAAGGTCTTCCCTCTTCACCTTTTTGTCCTGCATCAGGCTGGTAAGGGATCTGGAATCGCACCCCTTCACCACTATTCCTACCCTTCCCTTTAATTCCACAGGGTATCTACTGAGATTATTTGCAATAAAAGGATTGATTACAAGGCCTTCCAGATCTTCTTCTTTATTCGTGATCAGAGGAGAAGTTCGAAGATTGACGGTTCCTTTGCCATAACCTACTATGTAATCCACCTTGCCTTCTTTTAATAGCTTCCCCGCCTCTTCCTTCAGTCTATTCTCCATCTTTTTTCTCGTCCTTAAAAAGTCTGTTGGGGCCTACCTTCCTCACTCCCTCTACAAATTCCCCTATTACCTGAGCCATCTTGGGACCTTCTGATGCCGCAACCCAACTAAACTGTACCCTCTCCGGTTCAATCCCCACGTACTTCAGGAGCCTATTGATAACAGCAAATTTTCTCCTCGCGTGAAAATTCCCGGATTGATAGTGACAGTCTCCAGGGTGGCAACCCGAAACCAATACACCGTCAACCCCATTTTGTAAGGCCCTGAGAATAAACATGGGGTCTACCCTGCCGGAACATGGGATCCTGATAATCCTTATGTTATGGGGGTATTCCAGACGGGCCGATCCGCTTAAGTCTGCGCCGGCATAGCTGCACCAATGACACAGGAATCCTATTACTTTTGGCTCCCAATTACTTTCTTCCATAACCCCACCCCTTTGTAAATTACTGAGCTACAGCCATCAATTCGTCAAAGATCTGTTCATCGGTCATCCCCCTCAACATTATGCAGGAAGACTTGCAGGTGGAGACACACGCACCACAACCATGACAGACACTCTCCAGAACCGTGAGCTGTTTCTTCTTGGTTCCATCCCGCAAGGTAATCTCCTCTTCCTGAATGGCGCTGTAAGGACAGACCTCCATGCATGCCTTGCACATAGAACAGACAGACGTATCTATAGTTGAAACAAGCGGCGACATCGACATCCGGTCGCTGCTGAAGATCGCCGCAACCTTTGATGCAGCGCCGCTGGCAGAAGCAACAGTGTCCGGGATGTCCTTCGGAGCCTGACAGGCGCCAGTCAGAAATATCCCGGATATGACAGTCTCGATCGGCGCCAGCTTTGGGTGGAGTTCTGTGAAAAACCCGAACTCATCATAGGGGATGCCGAGCGTAGTGGCTACTTCTTTAGAATCGTGGCGCGCGGTAATACCTGTAGCTAGGACGACCAGGTCCGCCTCCACCTCCACCTGGCAGGCTGCCAGGGTATCAGCGCCTTTCACTATCAACTTGTCTCCACGCTGATAGATCTTCGAAACCCTTCCTCTGATATACAAGGCCCCGAATTGTTCCATTGTCCGCTGGACAAACTGCTCATAATTCTTGCCCGGTGACCGTATATCCATATAAAAAATATTCGTCTGAACCTCAGGTAAATGCTCTTTAAGCAATACCGCATGTTTCGCCGTGTACATACAACACACGTTGGAACAATACGGCCGCCCTTTTTCAACGTCCCGGGATCCGACACACTGTATAAAGACGACGTTTTTAGGCTCTTTCCCATCAGACGGACGGATTATATGCCCGCCCGTAGGACCGGACGGATTGATCAACCGCTCCAATTGGAGGCCGCTAATAACATCCTTAAACCTGCCGCCACCATACTCACCGTAGACACTGGCATCAAAGAGGTCGTATCCTGTTGCCACCACAATAGCGCCGAACTTATCCTCAATGATCTCGTCTTCCTGTTCGTAGTCTATAGCGTCTGCCTGACAGAGTTTCTGGCATATACTGCATTTACCTTTTGTAAACATCCTGCAATGTTCTTTATCGATAACAGGCACGTTTGGAACGGCCTGCGGAAATGGTACGTATATGGCCTTTCTCATACCCATCTCCATATCGAATTCACTCGGAACCTTTACAGGGCATTTCTGGTAACAAGTCCCACATCCAGTGCACTTTTCCAGATCAACGAGACGGGCCTTCTTGCGAATCTTTACCTCAAAGTTTCCGATATACCCGCCAACTTCCTCAACCTCTGAGTAAGTCAGTATCTCTATATTTTCGTTTTGGGATGACTCCACCATCCGAGGGGTAAGTATTCAGGCAGAGCAGTCTAAGGTAGGAAATGTCTTGTCTAACTGGGCCATCCTCCCTCCGATGGTCGGTGTCCTCTCCACCAGTGTAACCTTATGCCCTGCATTGGCGATGTCTATGGACGCCTGCATCCCGGCGATCCCCCCTCCGATCACCAGGGCCTTCTTCAAAACCGGGATGGAGAGCTGATCAAAAGGCTGGTCCTTCCGCACCTTGGCCACGGCCATCTTGATAAGATCCCTGGCCTTTTCCGTTGCAAACTCCTTGTCTTTATGGACCCAGGAGCATTGCTCCCTGATATTGGCCATCTCCAATTTGTATCTGTTTAGTCCTGCTCCCTCTATACATAACTGGAATGTCCTCTCATGTAACCTGGGAGAACAGGATGCGACCACAACCCCATCCAGGTCGTGTTCTTTCATGGCATCCTTGATTATCCTCTGCCCCGGGTCAGAACACATATACTTGTACTCAGTTGAGAAGGCTATACCATCTTCATGGGCCAGCTCTTCAGCCAGCTTTTCCACGTCTACCACACTTGAGATATTGACACCGCAGTGACAGACAAATACTCCGATTCTTGACACAATGGCACCCCTTTATACACAATTGCCTTACATTAACCCCTTTTCCTTTAACATATTCGCTGCGCTAACCATATGTTTGTCAATCCCGAGTTCATCATAATTTACCCCTAAAGCGATACCCATCAATTCAGAGATAAATAAAATAGGCAAAGAGTAATCGACTCCATGCCTGGAGGCTATCTGTGACTGCCTCATATCGAGATTGGCATAGCACAACGGACATGCCACAACAATACAATCCGCGTCCGCGAACCTTGCGGCCTTTAAGATTTCACCGCTCAATCTCACCACAATATCGGTTCTGCTCAAAGCAAGGCTGGCGCCGCAACACTCCGTCTTATGAGACCAATCAGGCGCCTCTGCTCCCAGGGCCTCTACAATCCCGTCCATTATTGTAGGATTCTCCGGATCCGCGTCAATAGTCACCAACTCCGGAGGTCTGGTCAGAAGGCAACCATAGTAACACGCGGCCTTAACGTTTTCCAGAGGCTTCACGACCTTTTCCTTCAATTTCTCCAGGCCAACCTCCTCAAATAAAAAATTCACGAAGTGCGTAACCTTGAGGGTCTTATTGTACGGCTCTCCCACGATATCGTTTATTCTGTTCAATGTCTCCGGGCTTTCCTTAACTGTTTCGTGGGCCACTTTGAGACGGTTATAGCAGGCCGAACACGTGGTCATTATGCTGTTCAACCCCTGTTTCTCAGCCAGCGCTAAATTCCTCAACGGGAGAGCGAGAGAAAGCTCTTCACTCGTAGCATGGGCCGGGGAAGCGCCGCAACAGTTCCAGTCCGCTACGTCTTCCAGCTGTATACCCAGCTTCACACAGACCTTCCTTGTAGAAATATCATATTCCTTGGCTGTCCCATGAGCAGAGCAGCCCGGATAATATCCGTATGCCATTATCTTTCCCCTTTATTCAAAAACCCCTTTGACCGCTCGAAGATAGCCTTAACAGCATCTGTTCCCTTTATACTGTCGTTGGAAAAGGATATCTTGCCTTTCTTAAATAACTTCTGACCTAACATCATGTCCTTAAAAAACTGCAAGGTCTTCAGATTAAAGACTATGGCCAACTTCGTTTCCTGCAACCTGCCGTTATTCTTTATGGAATCCAAGAAGATCTTGTTAAACGCAACCACATTGGGCTCCTTGCGTTTGTAACCCTCTTTGAGCGCCAGTATTCTTAGGGTATCCATAATCTTGGCAATGTCCACCTCTTTGGGACACCTGGTTGTGCATGTTTCACATGAAGCGCATAACCAGGGAGTCGGAGAACTCAAAACCTCATCTTTTAGCCCTAGTTGGATTAGTCTCATTATCTGATTCGGAGTATGGCTCATCTCCATAACAACGGGGCAACCGGCGGTACATTTCCCGCACTGGTAACATGTGCTTATGTCTACACCGCTCAGTTCAGATATGGTCTCACCAAAATTCCGAACATTGGCATTCAACTGATATATCATCGCAAGACTCTCTCTTATTATATCAAGATTAACCTCCCAAAACGCAACATCTAGTGATTACCAATCGGCTCTGACAAGTAGTGGGAGGCAACGCTGTGTAAAGTACTTCACCTTACTAACATAAAGCCTTGTTTGTCGTCAAGCAAAAAAATGAATATTCATTCAATTTTCACGTTTTTAATTCCACCGGCCATTAACTTTAAAATCCGGGAGAAAACCGCCGTCAATCTTATCCGGGTATTGAACCCATCCGTTTTCAAACCCTATCGATTTAAGTACGTGGTGGTATTCCTCGAATTCTTCATTCGTCATTCTCCTTCCCAACGCCATCCAGCGCCTTATACCTTGGAAAATACTGCCCCATAAGGCTCATATGAACGTCGGTGCCGAGCTCTTCACCAACCATATTCAGGAGGGAGAAAGATCCCCCCTCATCACCCGGAAGCGCCAAGTGTCTAACTAGTGTCCATCCATAAATGGACTTCTTGAGAAAAGGGCACGAGTTGGTTTCCAATTCAGAAATGAGCAATTTTTTCTCTG
>DAOWME010000065.1 GCA_030643245.1 Deltaproteobacteria bacterium | reverse complement strand
ATTTGTTCGATCTGAAAATACAAAACCACAGGAATAGTTTTGCCTATTTCGAGGATTTTGTGTTTGAAGATCGGGCAAAGATGGCCTGAAGATGAGATGTATAAATGGGGAAGTTATTTCGGCCTGTGCAGTTGAGCAGGATTGCGTTAAGCGCCGGCTGCTTGCTTCGTTTGCTTCTTATACGTAAGGACCTGGCCAACTTTTTAAATAGACATACGAGACTTTTCATCCCATTACACATTCAGCCTTATGCAAGACTGTAGTTCATAAGAAGCAAACGAAGCAAGCAGCCGGCAAGCGGTAAACTTGACCAACTGCACAGGTCGCATTTTTTTGGCGGAAAGGGTTTCAATTGCGCCATTATATGTTATCCGATCTAAGAATGTTTCTCATGATGTTCCTCTTGGTGGTCGGTGCAGGGTGCGCCACCGAAACCTCTTACTTTAAACACGAGGAAGAACATTTTACGGAAACTGTTGACGCAATAGAAACAGATTCCCAACGTTTCCCCATGCCAATTGAGGAGACGTTTATTGTTTCGTCCCCATCTCCTCTAGCCCTCAATGAAAATACTATCTCACCTCCCGATGCAGAACAGCAGGATAAAACCGACCAGGAAACTCTCGACTCCGCCCTGGGGTTTTGCCAGGTCTCGAATGATTTTTGGGAGCAGGGGGATCTCGATAATGCCCTTGATGCTCTTGATCAGGCATATTCCCTCATATTGCAAGTTAACCCTGACCAAGAACCCGAATTCCTGCAGCAAAGGGATGATCTGCGTTTCACCATATCAAAGCGAATTATCGAATGTTATTCATCGAGGTTCACGGTGGCCAACGGGGATCACAAAGCGATCCCTCTTGTCATGAACAAACATGTTGAGAAAGCATTGGAAACATTCAAAGGTAAAAACAGAAAGTTTTTTCTTGATTCCTATCGTCGTTCCGGAAGGTATCGTCCGTTCATTGTGAAGGCGCTGGAGGAAGCAGGCCTTCCCGAGGAACTCTCGTGGTTGCCCCTGATCGAAAGTGGTTTCAAGTTGAGGGCATTTTCCAGGGCGAGGGCCCTCGGACTTTGGCAGTTTATCGCTTCTACGGGATACAAGTTTGGTCTAAAGAGAAACCGATGCATCGATGAGAGAATGGATCCAGAGAAGTCCACCAGGGCTGCCATCGACTACCTCAAGGAACTCCACCAGATTTTTGGTGACTGGGCAACAGTCTTGGCTGCCTATAATTGTGGAGAGGGGACGGTGTTGAGACGCATCCGGACTCAACGCATTAATTACCTCGACAATTTCTGGGATCTCTACGAAAAACTTCCCAGAGAGACGGCCTTTTATGTACCGAAGTTTCTGGCGGTATTACACATTTTGAACGACCCTGAAACTCACGGCTTCATCCTGCCCCCTGTGGACGAAAGGGTCCGAACGGAGGAAGTTACGATCGATAGGCAGGTCCACCTGAGGAAAGTGGCCGAACATCTGGGTTTACCCTACCAAGTCTTGACCGATCTAAACCCGGCGCTAAGACGTAATTTCACCCCCAACCAACCTTACACCCTTAAGGTGCCCGAGGGTAAAGGGTCGTTACTTCTCTCAGAATTGAGTGATATACCTGTGTATCATCCCCCTGTTCCCGCATACGTGATACACAAGGTCAGGAAAGGTGAATCTCTGTCGGTGATAGCCCATAAATACAGAACAAGCGTCAGGGCGATTATGGCTATGAACGGGCGGCTAAGGAGTGCGCGGCATATAAGAGTCGGTTGGAGGCTTAAGGTTCCCGCAGGGAGGAGATACGTGTCCTCTCAGGAAACCCCGACATCGGGGTCTTACTCCAAGACAAAGGGAAGGCTGATAAAGCATGTAGTCCGGAAGGGGGACTCTCTCTGGAAGATTGCCAATCGATTCGGAACCACCACAAATGCCATACAGTCTTTGAATCAACTTAATAGCACACATCTGCGAATAGGGCAGGTTCTCATCATTTCCAGTGACAGGAAAGATTACACAGAGATGAGGACCAAGGTATACAAAGTCTCAAAAGGGGATTCATCATATGCGATTGCGCAAAAACACCAAATGAACCTTTCCGAATTCCTCAGGCTAAACCACCTGACACCTCGAAGTACTATTTTCCCTGGTCAGAGGTTGCTCGTTCAGGCAGAATAAAAGTCTCACACATACATTCACCAATAAATGACACACCGATTGTCTTCTTCTCATTGAGTTTCCAAACAGGAGTTGATTTTTGCGTAAAGATGTTATATATTAATAATTTGAGATAACGACAATCAATGACCAACATTTCTATTGGGCTTTACGAGGGGGTGCGTATCATGTGTCAGTCATGCCAGGGAGCCATACCAAGAGAGAAGTTGGGATTCTCTCCGGAGGATGTCTTAGACTTTACCCATAGTAAGTATCAGAAGGAACTTTTGAGGTTTAAGCAACCCCATTTTGCCTTTTGGGAGGTTACGCATTCGTGTAATTTGAGGTGTACCCATTGTGGATTAGATGCCGGAAAACCGAGGAATGATGAGTTAAATACGGACGGCGCCCTGGCTTTGATAGATAATATTTCAGAGTCGGACACAAAGATCTTGATGATCCTTGGTGGTGAACCCCTTTTGAGAAAGGATTTTCTAGAAATTGCGGAATATGCCATACCGAGGTTTGAACTGGCCGTCTGTACCAACGGCACCCTGATAGACAAGGAATACGCCAAGAACCTGAAAGATGTTGGCATCTGGGTAATGGGTGTGAGTTTAGAGGGAGCGACCGCGAAAACCAATGACTCTATAAGGGGTGACGGCTCCTTTAAAAAGGCCATTAAAGGTATAGAAAACTGCATGGGGGCAGGGCTTCAGGTCTGCGTTATGCACACTGTTTCCAAGGCGAACATCCATGAACTACCTGATCTCTTGAAGTTGACTAACGATCTTGAGATAAACTGTTTTGAGGTGAATGATTTCCTGCCATTCGGAAGGGGGGAGAATATATCCGATCAGACCCTGACAAAAGAGCAGAGAAAGTGGATGTGTGAATACCTGGCAGAGAGGAGGTTTAAATCAGAGCCTCCTGTGGCATCTTTGCCGGATGACCCCTTCTGGTTCATTGCACACAATGAGGAATTCATAGAAAACTGCGTCGACCCCTACAGCGATGCCATGGTAATAGGAGATGTCGGGGGGATACTTAGCTATGGGATAAAGCCTAACGGCAAAGTTATCCCCTTTTCCACGTTAAGGATAGAGATCGGTGATTTAAGGGAAAAACCCTTCGGGGAAATCTGGAGGAATTCTGAGATCATCGAGAAACTGAAACACAGGGAAAACCTTAAAGGTAAGTGCGGCAGGTGTGAATACAAGTTCGTCTGCGGCGGGAACCGTGGTGTGGCTCACTACTATTCTGGTGATATGATGGAGGAAGATCCAAGATGTTGGCATGAGCCGTCCTTGAACTGATTCGTCCGGTAGTTACTATCAGTTTTCAGATATCGAATTTCACAAAGCCAGAGTGAGAAACCCAGCAAAGACATTGTCTCTTGGTGGGTTTTTTGTTGCAGCCAATGAATTGACTTGGAAACGCCTTGGTGTTATAAGTAGGTGCAGGGGGAATGGATAGGTGTGAAACCGGAGCTTTATACGAAAACTACGGCATTCACCATGTTGCCAGACGAATGGGAAGAACTTTTAGAGGAAAGCCCAGCTGACGATATCTTCCTTACGTGGCAATGGCAGAGTACGTGGTGGAAACATTTTGAGCAAGATAAAGAACTGAGACTCCTGGCGCTTCGTGAGGAAAGGGGAGACCTTTGTGGCCTGGCCCCCTTCTTCATCGAATCATCCGTTGACGGCAAGAGGGTTATGAAATTCGTGGGGGGAACGGATATAACCGATTACCTGGATATTATTGCAAAGTCTGGTTATGAGCAGGAGGTCAGCAAGGATATAATCACATTCTGGGAGTCTATAGAAGGAGAGTGGGATTTCATTGATCTCCATTGTCTGAAAGAAACCTCAACTACCTTGACTGTGTTGAAGCAGCTTGTCATGGAGAGCAAATATCTCGTTGAGGTCTCTGAGGAGGATGTATGCCCTAAGATATATTTGCCTTCATCCTGGGAGAAGTATCTCGAATTTATGAACAAAAGGGACCGACATGAACTACGGCGCAAAATTCGACGGATTGAGAGGTTGTGCGAGTCTGTTACCGATTATAGTATTAAGGAGCAGGACTCCTTGGCCGGGGGGATGGAACTGTTTATGTCCTTACACCGCAAGAGTGATGCCCGGAAAGAGGGCTTTATGAACGGGGACATGAGCTTGTTCTTTAAGGCCGTCGCAGGTATCCTATTCCCGGAAAACCGGCTGAAACTATCTTTTTTACAAACGGATGGAACTCATGTGGCGTCTTCATTCTGCCTTAACTACAGGAACAAAATTTACTTATACAATTCCGGTTACGACCCGGAGCATTCCTATTTGAGCCCCGGCGTAGTCCTTACGGCTTATTTGATACGTGAGGCAATAGATGCGGGCCGAAGTGAGTTTGATTTCCTGAGGGGGAGAGAGCCATACAAATATCGCTTTGGGGCCAGAGATTCCATCATATACAAGATGATTATAAACAAAACAGAAATTTAAGAAGGGTTAACATGCCGTTGAATAGAGTGATGATGCTCTCAGTTCATAGCTGTCCTATGGACATATTGGGAGGGATAAATACAGGCGGTATGAATTTGTATATACGGGAACTCAGTCGCAGATTGGGACAAAGAGGCATTGGAGTGGACATCTTCACCCGATCCAAGAACCCATCTGTACCTAAGGTAGTTCACGTATATGAAAACGTGCGGGTTGTCCACATAAGGGCAGGGTTGCAGAAACCCTGCCACAAAGCTCTGATTTGGAACTATTTGCCGGAGTTTCTGGAAGGTGTCTTCGGCTTTGCCTTGGAAGAGGCGATAACTTATGATTTGATCCACAGCCATTACTGGATGTCCGGATGGATAGCCAACAAACTCAGTGAGGAATGGGGTGTACGAACCGTTCACACGTCCCATACCCTGGGTTTCTTGAAGAATCGAGTAGCACGGACTGATAACGAGAAGGAACCATCTCTTCGGCTTGAGAAGGAGATGGAGGTTCTCAGGGTTGTTGATAGGATAATTGTTACAACACCTCTTGAGGGGATACAGATAAGCAGGGAATTTGCTATTGACCCAGATAAGATCGAGGTAATTCCCTGCGGCGTGGACTCCGATATATTCAAACCGTGGGAACCGGAGGAGGCAAGAAGTCATTTGGGGCTCAATGGCGGGAGGTTCATACTCTTTGTGGGACGAATCGATCCCATCAAAGGGGTAGACAGACTAATAAGAGCGATGGACATCCTGACAAGATATGACAGAGACAACGGTAATGGGATAAAACTGATGATCATTGGAGGGGACTTGCATGATCGCACCTCTTCGGAGGATACTGAGTTGATAAATCTCATGAAATTGACAACGGAGTTGAACCTCAAAGATAGGGTAGAGTTCCTTGGAGCTAAGAGACAGGACCTGTTACCTTATTATTACTCCGGCGCCGAGGTGTGTGTGCTACCTTCCAGGTATGAATCATTTGGTATAGTCGCCCTTGAAGCTATGGCGTGTGGTACACCGGTGGTAGCGTCTGAGGTGGGGGGGCTTTCTCATATCATAAGCGACAAAAAGACAGGTCTCTTAGTGCCTGAGGGGGACACTGAAATGTTGGCTGAGAGACTCAAATGGCTCCTTGCCAATCCCGGCACAAGGGAGAAATTCGGTAAAGAAGCGGCTAAACGGGTGGAGAGGTTTGAGTGGTCGGTAATCGCAGACAATGTGATCAATCTGTACTCGCAACTCGTTTCGTAGAGCAGAAGGCAACCCCATGAAACTGCAGAGAATAATGATAATTGTGGCCCATCCTGATGATGCTGAACTTGGATGCGGAGGGACTATCGCCAACTGGGTTAAAGAGGGGAGGGAGGTTCAGTATGTCATCTGTACCAACGGTGATAAGGGGACCAAAGATATGGAGCTCTCCCCCCATCGACTGGCACAGGTACGAGAGGAAGAGCAGCTCAAAGCGGCTAATGTGCTGGGTGTCAAACATGTAACCTTCCTGCGCCACAGGGACGGGGAGTTGGAAGTGAGCCTTGCCTTTCGAAGTGAGCTGGCCCTCCTTATCCGTCAGCACAAACCCCATATCATGGCGACCCATGACCCATGGAGGCCGTATCTTTTGCATCCGGATCACAGGGCTGTAGGGTTTACAGCCTCCGATGCCATAATTGCCGCAAGGGACCATCTCTTCCTGCCTGCACAGACGGGGGCCGGGTTTGATCCTCATTCCCCCCGTGAAATCCACTATACCTATCCAGATAACCCGGACCTGTTTGTGGACATTACCGGGACTTTGGATAAGAAATTACAGGCATTGGCACAGCATGAAAGCCAGCTGGCGATTCATCCAAACTGGAGGGAAGTGATCATAGACAGGGCCAGGGAATGCGGCGAAAAGGGCAATATGGAATATGCAGAGATATTCAAGAGAGTGGTATTGTAACGCCCGGAGACAAACATGGTGGTAGCTGTTGAAGATTAGAATAAAGTTACACTCAAATCAGATGTTCGGGGGTAGGGGGATTTGTTGAAAATAGCGGACTTTTTCGATGAAGGAATTATGGCTTCTCTGGTCGGTGATGTCGCTCTATCCGATATTCAAAGAAAGGTCCTAAATGGGGACCGCCTTTCAAGGGAAGACGGGTTGAGACTCATAAAGTGCGACAATATTCTTTTCCTGGGTTATCTAGCCAGGCATGCGAATGAGAAAAAAAACGGTAATTATGCTTTTTTTAATGTCAACAAGCACATCAACCTAACGAACGTTTGCGTGTCGAGATGCACTTTCTGTGCCTTCTCCAAAGACAGGGAGGATCCGGATGCCTACACCATGACCATTGACCAGGTGGTTGAGGACGCCCTGGACGCCGTTCCATTAAACATTACGGAACTCCATGTCGTTAGCGGGCTCCATCCCGACCTCCCCTTTGATTACTATGTGGATGTAGTTAAACGGTTAAAAGACGCGCTACCGGATGTTCACATTCAGGCCTTTACCGCAGTGGAGATTTTTTATTTCTCGGAAATCTCAGGGCTTTCGGTAGAAGAAGTCCTGAAGACCCTAAAAAAGGCTGGGCTTGGTTCCTTACCCGGAGGAGGCGCGGAAATCTTCAGCCCCAGGGTCAGGTTGAGGGTTTGTCCAAAGAAGGCTACGGGTCCTGAATGGCTGCATGTCATGAGGACTGCACACAACCTTGGGCTCAGATCGAATGCGACGATGCTTTATGGTCACATTGAAACCCCGGAAGAGAGGGTAGACCATCTCATAGAGGTTCGGAAACTTCAGGATGAAACCGATGGTTTTCAGTCGTTTATACCGCTTTCCTTTCATCCCTGGAATACTGCCCTTTCCGGGCTATCCAAACCATCGGCCTTCGAAGATTTGAAAATGCTCGCTCTGTCGCGGTTAATCCTGGACAATTTTGACCATATAAAGGCCTTTTGGATAATGATCGGCTTGAAAGTTGCTCAGCTTTCCCTTGAGTTCGGGGTAGACGATCTGGATGGGACGATCGTGGAGGAAAAGATAACCCACTCCGCCGGAGCCCAAACCGGTCAGTCCATAGAAAAAAACCAACTGACCGGGTTGATAAAGGAGATGGGGCGGGTTCCAGTGGAAAGAGACACATTATATAATAAACTCCATATCTACGATTAGGGGGAAGGATGCGTCCCAGAGTTGGCCATATCCAATTTTTAAACTGCCTTCCTCTTTACTATGCCCTGGTGAGCAGTAACTCGATCCTTGACATGGAACTTATCAAGGGCACCCCGACCGAGCTTAACACCCTTCTTATCAACGGCAGATTAGACATTGGTCCCATCTCTTCCATAGAGTATGCTCGGAACTATGACAAGTTTTATCTCCTGCCGACCTTGACGGTTAGCTCAGACAAGGAGGTGAAGAGCATCCTTCTGGTCAGCAAGGTATCGGCCGGGGAGCTGGACGGGAAAAATGTGGCGCTCACAAATACCTCTGCAACGTCTCAAGCGCTACTTAAGATTGTCTTAAAAGAAGCGTACTGTGTGAGCCCGACTTACTTCACCTGCCCCCCTGACCTGCCCACAATGCTGAGGGAGGCTGAGGCGGCTTTGCTTATTGGAGATGACGCGCTCAGAGCGCTTTTCGACTCTCAGGGTCTCTTAACTCTCGATCTGGGGGCTGAGTGGATGAAGCTAACAAGACACAAAATGGTCTATGCTGTCTGGGTTGCGAGAAGAGCGTTTGCAGAAGAAAAGCCCCACCTTGTTAGAGAGGTCTACGAATCCCTATGCAAGTCCATGGCATACAGTCTTGAGAATGTCGGTCAAATAGCAGAGAAGGCTTCCAGGTGGGAGGTGTTTTCAGCGAAATTTTTAAGAGATTACTTCTTGAGTTTAAAGTTTTCGTTTGATAGGGATTACCAGGAAGGGTTACTATGTTTCTTGGGAAAAGCCAGGAAGCACGGTTTCCTTAAAAGGGTTCCCGAATTGGAGTTTGTTGAGGTCTAAATGAGAAAGGTACGTGAGATCGTAGAAAGGGTTAGAGGAGGAGAAAGAATCTCCGAAACGGATGCCGTTCTCTTACTCCGGGAAAGAGATATGCTTCTCCTCGGTGGCGTTGCCGATCAAATCTGCAGAAGCTTTCATTCTGAGAATGCGGCCTCTTACGTAATTGACCGAAATATAAACTATACAAACATATGTGAAAGTAAATGCAAATTTTGCGCTTTTTTTAGGGAAAAGGGCGATCCGGATGCCTATCTTCTCGATAAAGAGGAGATCTTCAGAAAAATTGAAGAGACCGTGGCTCTGCATGGAACCCAGATAATGCTTCAAGGAGGGCTGCACCCTGACCTGGACTTAGATTATTTTTCAGACTTGCTGTCCGGCATAAAGGAGAAGTACCCTGTCCACATCCACTCCTTTTCCCCGCCTGAGATTGTCCACATTGCGGAAGCTTCCGGCCTTTCTTTGAAGAGAACCCTGGAAAAATTATGTAAGGCAGGACTTGACTCCTTGCCGGGGGGAGGCGCCGAAATTCTGGTTGACCATGTGCGGCAAAAGATAAGTCCAAAAAAGATAAGTACGGACCTTTGGCTGGATGTGATGGAGGAAGCGCACAGCATCGGCATGAGAACCACAGCTACCATGATGCTGGGGAGTGTGGAAACGTTGGAGGATAGAGTAGAACACCTTTCAAAGTTAAGAAAGCTGCAGGACAGAACAGGGGGGTTCCGGGCATTCATACCGTGGACATTCCAGCCCAGTCACACTGAGCTTGGCGGACAACCCACTTCATCGATTGACTATTTGAGGACCCTGGCTGTTTCAAGGATTTTTTTGGACAATTTCGAAAACATTCAAGGTTCCTGGGTCACCCAGGGGAAGGAAATTGGACAACTCACCCTCAGTTTTGGCGCCAACGATCTTGGGAGTATAATGATCGAGGAAAATGTTGTCAGGGCCACCGGCGTGTCCTGTAAGATGTCGGAAGAGGAGATGATCAGGATCATAAAGGCGACCGGCAAGAAGGCCGTCAAGAGAAATACGAATTATGAAACCCTGACAGTTTTTTAAGTGGTGTTTGAGGTACTCGAAAAATTTCGACCTGTGCAGTTACTCAACCCTGGTATCTTGAAGTGTCTCTGATGAATAAGTGAACAGCATTGCGTTAAGCGGTAAACCTGACCAACTGCACAGGTCGAAAATTTTTTAACTATTCTGATTTGGAAGTGACATGAAGAAAGAGATTCCGAAAGCGGATTTTGCAATCATAGGCGGCTCTGGTACCTTCTCCATAGACTTTCCCGAGGATTTGGAAACAGAGGGGATTCAGTTGCTTGAGACCGATCTGACATTTGACACCCCTTATGGGGAAAGCCCGATCTTTAAGTTGTTTTCTATTGGAGACAAGGAGATCCTCACCTGCAGAATGCACGGCTGGCGAAAGGACATAAGGAGAGGCATGGCTTCCAGACAACTCTTTTGGGTACTGAAGGAAGCGGGAGTGAAGAAGATAATAGGTGAAGGTGGAGTAGGGAGCATGAATCGTTTGCTCGACCCGAGAGATATTGTTATACCCACTGATTTTATAGATTTTACGGATCGCAAAGATGCATTGATACTCTGCGAACACCTCCTGGTCATGCGCCAACCCATCTGTCCTCAAATCCATCTGGCCTTGCTGACCTCCGCGCAAAGGCGCCACACAGGAAGGATTTTTGAAAGGGGGATATATCTCGTTACAGAAGGTCCAAGGTTCGAGAGTCCAGCCGAGATATCGATGATGAGCAGGTGGGGCGCTGACATCGTGGGACAAAGCCTTGCTCCCGAGGTGTACCTGGCGAGGGATATCGGAGCCTGCTATGCCGGGCTTTACATGGTCGTGAATTATGCAGAGGGTGTGGTAAAAGACTGGAGCCATGGAGAATTAAGAGATATCTTCTACCAGGAATCCCGAAAGGTTGCCGGGATCCTTGTTGATGCCTTGATTTCCATAACGAAATCACAGAAAGGATGCGGTTGCATGGCGTTTCGAAAGCCCACCCTCCTCAAGGAGTGAACGGCTAGGTCAGATGTTACTTTCAGCCAAATGGATCATGCCTGTCAACGGGGATCCGATTGAAGACGGTTCAGTCTTGGTTCGTTCAGACAAGGTTGAAGCGTTGGACCTAAGGGCTACCCTTGTAAGAAGCTTCCCGGACGAACCCGAGATCGACTTCCAAAACGCCGTAATTATGCCGGGCTTCGTCAACACCCATTCCCACCTGGAATACAGCGTATTCGGGAGAGCAGTAGAACCATCTTCATTTACTTCCTGGATACTTCAGCTCATAAAGAGATCAAGACAACTCTCTCTTGAAGACTGGGAGAATTCTGCCCGGTTGGGGGCGTCCCTCTCCATTAAATCCGGTGTAACCTGCCTTGGCGATATAGTGAGTCGCGGTCCCGGCTTTAATGTTCTGTGCGAGTCCGGCTTGAGGGGAATAGGTTTTGCTGAAGTTATAGAGATGGATACGGCAAGGAATGATGATGTAATGGCAACCCTCAGTCAAAGGGTGGAGGGTTGGCAAGAACAATGCGCAGGAAGCCTCGTGAAAGTAGGGGTGTCTCCCCATTCGTTGTATACCGTGAATCCGCTGCTTTTGGAAAGGCTGGGCAAGTGGGCCAAAGGGCACGCGTTGCCTGTATCCATACACCTGGCAGAGTCTCGAGAGGAGACGGCATTTGTGAGGGACGGCAGAGGGGGGCTCGTCGGAGAGTATAGAGAGTTCCTGGGCTGGGATCATTTTCCCTTGCGGGCTACGGGCTTGACGCCTGTCAGGTATGCAGAGCAATTGGGGGCGCTGGACGGTGTGATCGCCGCCCACTGTGTTCAGGTGAATGCCGAGGACATGGCGGTGTTAAAGGATCGTAATGTAGCTGTGGCTCATTGCCCTCGCAGCAATTCTTTTCTCCGGGTGGGGAACGCGCCCGTAGCCGATCTGCTTGGCCATGGTATTAGTGTTGGTTTAGGGACGGACAGCCTGGCGAGTAACGAAGATATGGGGCTTCTTGGAGAAATGAAACATATCTACCTTGCTAAAAGTAAGAATAAAGACTCGGCGCAAGCCTTTACGCCCCGGAAGATCATAGAAGCCGCCACACTAGACGGCGCCAGGGCATTAGGAATGGATGACCAGATAGGGTCTTTGGAAGAGTATAAAGAGGCAGACCTGATAGCGCTTAAACTGTCAGTGCGGATTACTTCTCCCAACGAACTCTTCGAGTATTGCGTAAGAGAAGCTTGCAAGGGAAGCGTGATTTTTAACATGGTAGGAGGTAATATTTTGTTTCATCAGCGGAAGAGTGTCGGGAAGGACCGTGTCTGATGCATTTCCACTGAGATCTAGGGAAAAAGCCTTTTCCGGTAACGATTAAGATCTAGCCACATAATAATCGCATCTTCACGATTATCTGAGTAATAGCGGGCTCTTATTCCTTTAACCTCAAAACCGAATTGTCTGTACAATGATATTGCGGGAAGGTTTGATTTGCGAACCTCTAAAGTTATGTCTTTTGCACCTGCCAGGATGGAAGACTTGAGACAAGAATTTATCAGGCTGGTTGCAATTCCGTTGCGGCGACAGTCGGGGTGGGTAGCAAGGTTTAGGATGTGGACTTCATCGATTATCAACC
This sequence comes from Deltaproteobacteria bacterium, assembly GCA_030643245.1. GTDB lineage: Bacteria > Desulfobacterota > UBA8473 > UBA8473 > UBA8473 > JAUXHQ01. Next base: position 445 of record DAOWME010000065.1, on the reverse strand, counting down.
AAAAACAGATATAACCAACGATCTCCTTTAGTCTCCCGACGGACTTCTTAACAAGGAAGACCTTTGACCACTCAAGATCCAATTCTTGCCGGAACATTGCTTTCGTCCAGGGAGAGCTGAAACTCTGAGTTTCAATGTCCAGAATCTCTTCAATGTCCCCCGCTTCCATCTCGAATATACTGAAATACATACCCTCAGAATAGTGTATATCGAGAGTTAGGGAGTTGGCCATAACTACATTCCGAACGATCGCCTTAACGAAACCTAGAAATTTTCCCCAAGTTCAGACTTCGTTAAGTGATTGATTAGGGACAGGGCCGAAATAACTTTCTCAAATTGGCGCTCAGATTTAGGTTAGATTTGTTCGATCTGAAAATACAAAACCACAGGAATAGTTTTGCCTATTTCGAGGATTTTGTGTTTGAAGATCGGGCAAAGATGGCCT
>DAOWME010000077.1 GCA_030643245.1 Deltaproteobacteria bacterium | reverse complement strand
GGGGGGGGTAGATCGTACAAGGCTACAGGGGTCAGTTAGAAAAATGTATACTACTTTTTAGGTTACATAAATGATGCCGGAACTATAGGTTTTCATTTCCGAATAGAACTTGGTCTAGAGTTTTATTTAGCAAGGTTTCGGAGGTCCCGGCCAATGCATGGCCAAGGGAGGGAACGATAGATGGAAAAAGATAGGGTTGACAAGTGGGTAGAGGGTTATGAGGAATCCCTCAAGAAGTGTCCTGAACGGCAAGAGGAGTTTCAGACACGTTCAGGGATTCCCATAAAACCCGTTTATACCGCTTTGGATCTAAATGATCTCGACGATGACAGTGAATTGGGATTACCCTGTGAATATCCCTATACGAGGGGTGTCTATCCTTCAATGTATAGAGGACGCACATGGACAAAGCGCTTTCTTGTGGGGCTTCAAAGCCCGGAAACCTTTAATTCAAGGCAAAAAGAGATGCTCAATGCAGGGCAGGACGGCATAAATTTTGTCCCGTGCAACGCCTATTGGAGAGGATGCGACTCTGACACGGTTGACAAGGTACTCTTAGGAAGGTGCGGCACTACTGTAGACTCATTAAAGGATATTGAGATCGCCTTCGACGGAATACCGCTTGATCGCGTAAGCATCGGCATGAATGACTTTGGGCCATACATTATGGTGGCCTCAATCATTGTCATGGCTACAGAGCAGGGCATCCCCCTCTCTCAGCTCCAGGGTACCACCAACCAGAGTGACTTCATCTCCCATTATGTAAGCTGTAACCAAGCCCTCAGGTTTGGTCTGGACGGTCACTTGAAGATAGTGATCGACCACGTAAAATATTGCACACAACATCTGCCCAAGTGGCATCCTATAAGCGTTATAAGCCAGCACATGCAACAAGCAGGGGCAACGCCCATTCAGGCTTTGGCTTTCACCCTGGCAACAGGGATATTCTACGTGGACACACTTATCAAAGCCGGGTTAGACGTTGACGATTTCGCGCCAAGGTTGTCCTTTTTCTTTGATGTGAGCAGTGATTTCTTCGAGGAGGTTGCTAAATTCCGAGCGGCAAGAAGGATGTGGGCGAAAATCATGAAGGAGAGGTTTGGGGCCAAGGCCCCTCAATCCAGTCTATTGAGATTCCACGCTCAGACATCGGGAACGGACCTGAGTAGGCAGCAACCTATGAATAACATAGTTCGTTCGTCTTTTCACTCCCTGTCGGCCGTCCTCGGAGGTGCGCAGTCTATCCACACAGATGCCTATGATGAACCCCTTTGGATTCCCAGTGAAAAATCGCAGCGACTGGCCATTATGACCCAGAACATAATCGCTGAAGAAACCGGTGTGGCGGATGTTGTAGACCCTTTGGGCGGGTCTTATTATGTGGAATCACTTACAGACGAGGTGGAGAAAAGGGCATGGGATTATATAGAGAGGATCGATAGGATGGGAGGCATGTTAAAGGCAGTGAAGGAAGGGTTTGTTCAGAGAGAAATTGCCGACTCTTCACTTGAACACCAGAAGCAGGTTGACAGCGGGAAGAGGACAGTGGTTGGATTAAATAAGTATGTTATTAATGATCATGAAGAGCCTCCAAAACAACTCAAGGTAGATGGTGAATTGATCGAGAGACAGATTAACCGGACAAGAGATCTCAAAGAGGAACGGGAACCGAAAAAGGCCAACGATGCCATCAAGAACCTTCGTGACGCAGCCCTTGATTCAGACATGAACATATTTGAGGCCGTGATCGATGCAGTTAGGGCGCATATAACGAATGGGGAGATAGTTGGGGAATTGAGGAAGATATACGGATTTGGCAGGCCATTACTGATTTAAGCATAACAGTAATAAGGATTTTCTCTCGCTGAAAGCAAAGTGAGGAAGACAGTTTGGGGGTGGCGAGCCCATTTGTGGAGGGACATAAATTAAACAATTATACTGAACAAGGGATAGTCCATGCAGAATATCAGAGTTTTACTCACCAAGATAGGGTTTGATGGACATGACAGAGGTATTAAACTTGTGGCTTCTGCCTTGAGGGATGCCGGGATGGAAGTAATATATACCGGTCCCTGGCAGACGATTGAGGAAGTCACGGAAACAGCTCTTCAGGAAGACGTTGATGTCATCGGTATAAGCTCATTGGGATACGATCATGTGCTGATACCGGGATTGATGAAGCTCTGTGAAGAGAGGAATATGCTTGACACCCTGGTTATAGTAGGAGGGGTGATCCCACCCGATGAGATGCCTGCATTGAAGGACGCAGGTGTCGCCGAGATATTTCCTTCCGGTACAACCCTCGATAGTATCGTTGAGTTTGTCAGGGAAAATATAAAAAGAGAAGTCTGAACCATGGAAGACGCTCATGCCATTGCCAAATTGGACCTTTCTGTAAATAATGCGCTCAGGCATCACACCAGGCTTGACACATCCACCTGCCACACTTTGAGCCTTATCCCCTTCTCATTTACCCACGGTCTATCCTCCAACAGACGACAGATGATGAGCAGCCGGCGCTCCCGAGAATACGATCTATAAACTTCGGCATCCTTCATTTGCCGGTTTACACAATCGTTAAAATGATTTTAGCTGTTCAGCTCGTCGTTTTTGTGCCTCTTGATACTTGATATACTTACGAATCCTTTCTGCGTCCAAACATACTGTGTCAACACAATATCCTTTGGTCCAAAAATGATTGCCCCAATAGGGTTTGCTTTTTAGATTCCTGTGACTATTCAACACTCGAATCGCTGTTCTCCCTTTCACTGTCCCAACAAAATTCTTCCACAATAAGCATGGCAACTCACCCATTCATTCAGCCGGCTAAACACAGCTCATCCAATCCTTTGATCAGAAAATTCCGTAAATATTCGGTTAACCCGTCCCCCATGAAGGTAACAAGCCGTTTTTATGATGAAATTGTGAATATTGATTTTAAGGCCTTTGCTTAAAATGTACCGTAACATATTGAAATTACAGCATTCAGATACGGGTTAACCGAATATTTACAAAATCCCTTTACAAACCCCATATATATTGGTAGGCTAACTCAAAAGCAAAAGCGCAAAAGCGGCTCAGTCCAATGAATCTTATCTATCATCCCGCTCCTAATCAAACGATTCCTGCTTAACTACACAGTTATCCCTACAATTCAAACTTCAATATTTAACATTCCTCTTCAATTATCAAAGGAGGTCTTATGGTTAGCAATAAAGAGATTACCGATATGTATCGCGAAAAGTCCACAGAGGATACCACTGCCTCCGGCATTCCGGTGAAGGAGGTATATACTCCGGAAGATATTGCCCATATAAATACCGAAAAGGATGTAGGTCTTCCGGGACAATATCCATTTGTTCGTGGGCATCACCCTTTGATGTATCGGGGTAAATTATGGAATATCAGGAACATTACCGGCTTGTCCACACCGAAGGCGTATAACGAGCGGTTGCGATACCTAATAGAACAGGGGATGACAGCCATAGAGTGTGAGTTGGATAACCCTACATTCTATGGGCTTGAGCCGGATCAAGAAGCTGCCGATGGTCATCTTGGGGTATGTGGGACTTGCCTGCACTCCTTGAAAGATGTGGAGGAAATGCTTAAAGGTCTCCCCTTAGAGGCACTCAGCTTCTCTTCCGCCCCGGCTACGCCGGATCTTTCCCAAGCGTATGTGTTGACTGCCATGAAGCATGGCTTCGATATAGGGAAATTGAGGGGATTAGCTCTTATCCCACATTTCTATTTATTTAACACCTGTGTTCCTGACCAGGAACATATAACATTTGTTCATGGCCGTACCTCGACCATATTCCGATGGTCAAATGACTTCCTTGAATATGCTTGCCGAAATCTATTCAAGTGGAACGGGTGGTATAGTAGTGGCTATGATCTCCGTGAGGCGTTTTGTGATGCTGTTCAGGAGATTGCATATTCCATTGCCATTCGTAATGATACGCTCCGCGAGATGATAAAAAGGGGGATTGATGCAAATGTTGCTGCCCCAAAGTTCATGCCGGTATTGAGTGTAGAACAGGATTTCTTTGAGGAAATAGCAAAATTCAGAGCAGCGAGGAAGGTTTGGGCGGAGACATTACAGCGAGACTTCGGCATTACCGACCCAAATGCATTGTGCCTGAGATTTCATGCCAATGTTGCGGGGTCAAGCTTTACCCGTCAGCAACCCTTGGTCAACCTTATGAGGGGAAGTTTGAGTTGCTTGGCTGGTGTTCTTGGTGGCGCTTTGGGCATCCAGGTCCCATCATATGATGAGGCATGGGCAACCCCATCGGAAGATGCAGCAACCCTTGCCGTAAGGACACAACAGATCGTAAGGTATGAGTCAGGTGTGCCAAGGGTGGTTGATCCATTGGCAGGTTCGTACTATGTAGAGTCATTGACGCATGAAATGGCCCAAAGGATTGAAGCGGAGGTTGACAAGATTGAAAAACTCGGTGGTTGGTTAGAGGCAATGCGGACGGGTTGGGTGAAAAACGAACTGGAAAAGAGTCAGATAGCGCGACAAGGGAAGATAGAAAGTGGGGAAAGGCCGGTTATCGGTGTTAACCGTTTCACCATTCCACCTGAAGAAGATTTCAAACCCAAAAGGTATACACCTGACACATCTAAAGACGTCGACCCTTATCTCGCTGAATATTTAGAATGGAGAGACACAAAACGGGACAGAGAAAAAGTCAAACGGACATTAGGTAATTTACACACTACGGCAGAGAAGACCAAAGATAATTTAGTTCCTTCCGTGTTTGAAGCCTTGGAAGCTGACGCCACTTTTGCTGAGATAAGAGGGGTATTAAGAATGGTTGATGGATTGGAATATGATTGGGCTGGAGAGAGAGAATATCCTTTTTAAAGGTTGATAAGGGGGCCGATGAGCATGAGCAATGAAAAGACAAAGGTGGTAACAGGTAAGATTGGCACTGATGGCCATTATCGCGGGATTGAGGCAGTAACCAGAGCATTGCGTGATGCCGGCATGGAGGTCGTCTATTTAGGTGCAGGCAGGAGAGTAGAAGAAGTGATAAAAGCAGTAATCCAAGAGGATGCCGATGTTTTAGGACTGAGCTTTTTATGTGGTGGCCATATGCAAACGATGAAAAAAGTAATGACTCGAATAAAGGAAAAAGACTTGGATCATGTTTTGGTCATAGCGGGCGGTATTATTTATGATGATGAAATTCCGGAGATGAAGGTATTAGGTGTTGCCGAGGTGTTTTTGCCTGGAACCCCTCTGGCAGACATGGTTGATTATGTGTCAGTTGAGGTTGAGAAACGAAAGAAAATAGGGAGTAAAGAATAGGCTTTCCCAGAGAACAAAGACCAATGGCAAAGAGGTATAATGAGGGTTGAGTTTAAATGAAACGAGATGTGTACTACCCCGACCTCCCTACAGAGGTCGGGGTCTTGAGTGGCGGCAGGCGCCGGGGCATATGATCCCTTATGCCTGCCTGTATTAAGTTATCCCAGCCCCTGAACAGTCCGCTGGATGATGTTGTCCTGAGTCTTGCGGCTGATATCCACAAAATGAGCGCTGTAACCGGCCACCCGGACGATCACCTCCTGATATTTCTCGGGGTCTCTCTGAGCTGCCCTTAGTGTAGAATCATCGACCATATTGAACTGGACATGATCCATGCCCAAATCCGCCCAAGTCTTCATGTAGGCCTTCCACAGTTGATAACCTTTTTCACCTGCCAGTTGTGTTGGCGAGAGCCGCTGATTCAATAATGACGCCCTAATATCGCTCACGTGGTCAATCTTGGCGCAAGATTTGAGAACCGCGGTTGGTCCCTTCTTGTCGAGACCGGGACCCGGAGATATTCCGCCATCATAGAGGGCATCACCCAGCCTGCGGCCATTGGGAAGGGCGCCCACCACATTGGCAAAAAGGATGTTGTAGCTTACATTCTCCGGGAGTAGGGGCCAGTTGTTTCCAGCCGGGCACTTCATCTCCTTTGAATGTCTTGCAACCTCTCGCAGACAGCGCACCATAATCTCGTCCACGTAGTCATCGTCATTCCCCCATTTGGGCGCATTTCGCACAAAGTCAAGCCGCATCTCTTCACGGTTTTCCCAGTTTGTCTTTAAGGCATCCAGAAGCTCATCCATCGTGTATTTCTTTTCGTCATAGACAAGTTTCTTGATTGCAGCGAGGCTGTCTACGTTCTCGACCCATGTGAAACCTGTGGTCCATGCGTTACCGCGCTCGCCGTTGTGAGTAGAACATGCATCAGTGCCGCTCTCTACAGCACGTTCGTATATTGCCGAGAGTGCGGGCCTCGAATACATCTCCGGATCTTTGGTTCTACCCAGGTTGGTTGTACGTATGAGGAGGTTCAACAGCCATTCCATCTGCTTCACCCAGGCCTGGAACAGTTCTTCGAAGCTCTTGAAGTCCCTCGGATCCCCGGACTTTGGCCCCATCTGCATATTAACGACATGATCGTAACCGTTATTGAGTGCATACTCTATAAATTTTGCACAGTTCGCACTCCCTGCCGCCATCCGGAAGGGCTGAGACCCGTATTTGGTAGGGGGGCAGGGTGACATGCATGCCTGATGGACCCATTGCCTTGCCTCCTTCAGCGGATGCCCGTGCCAGTACATGGCATTCGGGATCAAGACGGAATCATTCCGCATAGAGGGGTACCCAAGTCCATGCCTTATGCACTCAAAGCATTCCCTAAGCACTTTGTCCTTGACATTGGGGTGGTACCTGAAGCCAAACGTAGGGTTGGAGACTCGCACCTGCCGGGCGGCCTGAAGGTAAGCCAGGGTCAGGTCATTGCATGCGTCGGAGCCGTCCGGGTTGACCCCACCGAGTGTCCACACCCACGTGCCGACAATGCCTTGGGCGCCTTCCCTGATCCATCGCGGTTGAAAGACACCTATCTCATGTGTACGTATCATATGCTCGCCAACCAGTTCGATAGCCTCTTCTTTTGTTAACCTCTTTTCTATATTTACATCCTTATCATAATACGGTCCGTGCACATAGTCGGGACGATGGGGCATTGCCGCCTCAAATGTCTCGTACCTCATCAATACCTGAATGAAGTGATCAAACTGTAATGACTCTTGAAGATTCCTGGGAGGTTTTGCAGGGACATGGTCACATACCTCGGCAATACGCAGTAATTCCTCTTTACGCTGCGGATCGCTTTCAAATGCCTCGGCCATTATCCTGGCCAGCCTTGCATATCGATTTGCATAGGTAATCATTGCCTCTAGTACTGTCTGCATGGCCTCCCACATCGGCAGTTTCTCATATAGTGACAGTAGCTCAGGCGACGGGTTGCCCTGGAGCTTCGCCTCGGTTTCATCCATGAGTTGGTCTATCTCCTCAAGAATCGCATCAAAACCCTTAAAGATAAAGCCCCAGTCCTTAGTTGAATAGGTGACGGAAGATGAGGGCACCCCTATTGCGATCGCGCCGCTCATATATTTCACTGCATCTTCCGGGTCTAGTATCTTTGCCAGTCCGTCCAAGGCAGTCTGACCGCCCCAATAATCATTCAGCTCGGCCATTATTTTCAAAGATTCTTCTTCCGGTTCCGGTATGATCCCTTGTTCGTTGTAGGCTTCCTCATTAATCATACTTGCCCCCTGCCAATAGTGGACCATCTCGTGGGGGGCACTTCCACAGTAGCCTACAAGTTGTGCATGGTCAATGATAAAGATGGGCATGTTCTCCAGGACATTTGCTAATGCGCGGGCTTTACGAACCGCGATGGCCTCACCCTCGTTCTCCTTCCATGCATCGGTAAAGAGCGTGGGTAAGCTGAGATCGATCTTCACCCCGGGGGCATAGAGCCCGCCAATGCCACCCTTCTTCCAGACAGCCTTTCGCAAATAATCAAGACGTTTAGAGCGGGTCTTCTCTGCCACCCACCACCATTGCTGTTTCTCCTTGAGTTCTCCAATCGTATCATCTACTTTAGTAGTGTCCGCTGTTGCCATAAGTTTTTCTCCTCCTTCAGATTTAGGATACCGCAAACTGGACTGTGTCATGATAAACAACTTTAAAAAGCATATGCACACTAATTATCCGCTTTAACAGACCTCGCTTCGTAACTGCTCTACTCAAGGTCCCCTGTCCTTGATATTGGAGCCGCTTCAGATCTACGGTTCAAATGATTAGGCGTTAAAAAAATAAAGCCGGTCAAACAGATCGAAAACTCTATACTCACCTCCCTTCAGAATGTTGCCGGCCGATATGCTCGGCGGCGTTCCCCTAAATAATATTTTTCTAGACTATTTACCAGTAAAGTGGTTGCCTGTCAACAGAAAAACGGGCACAGGCAGCAATTCTAATTATGGGATTTCCACTCACAATCCGAAAGTTGGAAGATCAACCTTTAGCAAAAATACCATTATCATCGAAGGGTTAACCATAAGTAGTGTCCGTCCAGAAATGAGATATTTTTGCAAGGTCAAGGAAGACGAAGATTTTAACCGCAGGAATACATCCAGTATTTGGCATCCTTCATAAAAGCTATAAAGTAGTTTACACTTTCGAATAAAAAAACGGTCTCGGCACCGTTGAAGCAGCCATAATTTAAAAAGTGTAAACCGATGTATGAAGGATGCCAAAAATTAGAGGCTAATGGCTAACCTCACAAGTGTAAAAACTCTTTACAAACCTAATGTATATTGCTACTTTACAAGGGGCTAAGACGAAACAACCTGCACATACAGGATATTATCAATGCAAAATATCTCTGTTACAATATCAAAGATTACTAATTTTATTAAAACGGACATCTGGAGGATACGCTTACGTAATCTTCCAGGCAGGAAGGCCTTCTTCATTAAACAGCTAAGGATTGTTCTTTTAGTTATTCGGGGATTTAATGAAGACAATTGCATTTTGAGAGCATCAGCCTTGACCTTCTATTCTCTGCTCTCAATTGTTCCCATAGTGGCTATGGCATTTGGGATAGCAAAGGGTTTTGGTTTTGAACAACTTCTTGAAAAGCAGCTAATGGAGAATTTCCAAGGGCAGAAAGAAGTATTGACTCAAGTTGTTGGTTTTGCCCATTCACTCCTGGAAAACACAAAAGGAGGTATGGTGGCAGGTATAGGTATAGTCATCCTTTTCTGGGCTGTGATTAAGGTATTAAGCCATATCGAACAATCCTTTAATGATATTTGGGAAATAGAAGAATCGCGAACTTTAGGTAGAAAATTCAGTGATTACATTTCTATAATGCTTACTAGTCCTGTCCTCGTGATTATGTCAGGCAGCCTTACTGTATTTGTAACTACTCAGATGAGCATTATTATTGAAAGGATAGCGTTTCTAGGTATGTTCAGTTTCATCATATTTTTCTTTATTAAGCTTTTACCTTATTGTTTAATATGGGCGCTTTTCACTTTCACATATGTCCTAATGCCTAATACAAAGGTCAACATTAGGTCCGGTTTGTTAGGCGGCATAATTGCAGGAACAGTATACCAGTTCGTTCAATGGGGATATATATGCTTCCAGGTCGGCATAGCGCGCTACAATGCTATTTATGGCAGTTTTGCCGCTTTGCCTTTGTTTTTAATATGGATGCAGCTTAGCTGGCAGATAGTCCTTATTGGAGCTGAAATTTCATTTGCCCATCAAAATGTCGATACATATGAGTTTGAACCTGATTGTTTACGCATAAGTTCTCTCTTTAAAAGATTACTCTCTCTCCAGGTTGCCCATCTATTGGTTAAAACCTTCCATAAAGGCGAAAAACCATTAACCGCCACCGAAATTTCACATACATTAGAGAGTCCTATCCGTTTGGTTCGGTCTGTACTACACGAATTAGTTAAAAGCGGCAATTTTACCTATATCAGCGCTGAAAACCACAAGAATTCAGTATATCAACCTGCCCGTGACATCAATCTTTTTACCATAAAATATATTATTGAAGCCTTGGAAGATAATGGTGTCAATGATATACCCATTGCTCGGACCGAGGAATTGAAAACATTATCAGACTCTCTACAAGTGTTTAGAGACACTATTGAAAAATCTCCGGCAAACAGACTTCTGAAAGATATATAAACAACAAGTCTAAGGGATGAGGATATAACTGGTTTACCTGGATGTCTTACGATACATTTTAGTCTCATTATTAAATTGAGACACTTTAATTGTTTCCATCCCCTTCCATGAAACATCTACTTCACTAAGAAGACACACCACGCTTCGTGGCATATATAGGTTTTCAGATATTAAATTTCACAAGGCCAGAGGGAGGAATCCGCGTAAGTCGTACATTGTAGTACGTCGTCGTGGATTCCGACCGATAACGCAGTGAAATTTGATATATGGAAACCTATACCACTCACCTCTAGTTTATCCTTGCCGAGCATTCTATACTGACATACATTCTTTGATGACATGCCGTCGCTTTTGGGATTCTTGTCATCTGGCATCCTTGGTCTTAGACGGTTACGTAGCCAGTATTTATTCCCTTTTATATCAATATGTTACCTTTACCAACCTATAAACCGATACATGGTGTCTCATGTTTGTCTCATATAACAGCCTGACAGTTCCTGTACACGGTGATTAGTCTCCTCCTTAACTTATTGATTTAACGGAAATTATTGCAATGCTCAACCTTGAACCCGTTTTGTTGGCACAGATTTTGCGAATTGTTGAATTCAAGATTGCTTTTCCTCTCCCCTTAAACAGAAAGGTGATTAGTCTGACGACTTGGAATTATCAGATTGTATAAAATAGCCGGGAAGGGAGGTGAATTCTTGATAACATTTGGCAAACACAAAAGACTTTTCCCGCGAAGCGATGATTCTTAGAGGGGAGGTTGAGAATAGAATGGAGTAGACCCTGGTAGGGCTACTGTCGGGCAATAGTTAGAAAGTAGATAATAGATAATTGAGGTTGCGTTTCATTTTAAGAAGATTAAGTAGTCCAGACACGGAAAAGGAGGAAAGATACATGGCAACAGCTCAAGTTCAAGTTGAAAAAGGCAAGGATCTGAAGGAACTGGAAGAGAAACGGCAGTGGTGGTGGGTCTCTGAGAAGACCCGTTCCAAACGCCTCGATTATTTGCGCAAGGCGGTGTGGAAGAAAGGGGCCAGCGGAGGACTCTATCAACCGGGCATAAAGATCGACCTGACCTTTCCCCAGCTATTTACCAAGGCATGGAAAGAGAACGAGGGTGAACCCATCATGCTGAGAAAGGCCCGTGCCCTGGCCTATGTGATGGACAACACCCCGATCTTCATTACAGACCATGCACAGCTTGTGGGGTATGTTGGGAGCGCACCCCATGAGATGGTCTCATACTGGCAGGCGGCGAGTATGATCAACGAGGAGGTTTACAACGAGCAGGGCATCATC